>JAGBFZ010000349.1 GCA_018110855.1 Oscillospiraceae bacterium | reverse complement strand
CTTTGTCAAAAACGTTCCACCGGAACGTTTTTGAGGATAGTTTTGCACAACCGCCATAGAAGGGGCGCGGTCTTGTTCGCGCCCCTCGGAAATGCTGTCGCATTTCCTCACCCCTGCTCCGTTTTTTTGTATAAAGGGGGTTTCGCCGTCTGCGGACGGCGACAAGGAGGCTCCGCCCCCATGACCCCTGCCACCTTTGAAAAGGTGGACGAAACTTTTAGTGTGGCAATTTTTGTGAAATTTATTCATTTTACGCTTTATCGACAAGCTGAGCTCTGTGTCATTTTTTTGATACGGAGCTGATTTTTTTGCATATGGCAGGGTCTTATTTTCAGATAATCCGAATATAGATTAGACAAGCTGAAAATATAAAGGAGAGAACGCTATGTCTCAAAGTATCCTTGAAAGAGATTATACGGAAAATACCCCTGCGCCTAAGAATCATGCCCCATCAACAGGACTTACCTCGGAGCAGGCGGCAGAGATTCTGAAAAAGCATGGTCCGAACACACTTGCCACGGAAAGAAAAGCAAAGCCACTGCGGATATTCATGGGGCAATTTAAGGACGTAATGGTAATGATACTCATAATCGCCTCGGCTATATCCGCCTTTATCGGAGAATATTACGATGCGGTAACAATAATGATAATCGTGGTGATAAATGCGGTCTTAGGCTTTGTTCAGGAGTACCGCACAGAAAAAACGCTCCTTGCCCTCAGAAGCATGGCAGCTCCCATGGCGAGCGTTTTCAGAGACGGACATCTCACCTCCTTGCCCGCAGCGGAGCTTGTTCCGGGGGACGTTATCTCCCTTGAAGCGGGAGACAAGGCAGCAGCGGACAGTGTGATACTTAACTCAAAGGGACTGATGGCAGACGAGAGTATTCTCACGGGCGAAAGCGTTCCTGCGGCAAAATCGGCAGGAAATACAAAGGATACGGACAATTCCCTCGGAAAGTCCAATATCATATACAGCGGCAGCATAATCACCAAAGGCACGGCAATTGCCCGAGTCATTGCAACAGGCACAAGCGCACAGATGGGAAAAATATCGGGAATGCTCACCGACATTGAAGAGGAGGAAACTCCCCTGCAAAAGCGGCTGGGCGAGCTTGGAAAAATAGTGGCAGTCATATGCCTTATAGTCTGCGCAATAGTTGCGGGAGCGGGAATATTAAAGGGCGAGCCTGTTTTCGATATGCTCATGACGGGCATTACCATAGCAATTGCCGCCATTCCCGAGGGACTCCCTGCCACTGTCACCATTGCCCTTGCCCTTGCAGTCAGCAGAATGTTAAAGCAGAATGCACTTGTGCATAAGCTCCATTCGGTTGAGACCTTGGGCTGCACCTCTGTAATATGCACCGACAAAACGGGAACCGTCACCGAAAATAAAATGACAGTCCGCAAAGCATATGACGGCAGCGAAGAATACGAGCTTACGGGACAAGGCTATCGTGTATCGGGACGGATAATTTCGGGAAGCGGCGAGACTTCAAATATAAAGACCTCGAAGGTATTGTGCGAGCTGCTCCGCTGCGGAGTATTATGCTCCAATGCGGATATATCGGGGGGAACCGAGGACGAACGGAATATCGCAGGAGACCCCACAGAAGCAGCTCTTCTCATAGCTGCGGCAAAGGGCGGAATGAACCATTCGGCAGAACGCATCGCATACAGACGAATAGACGAGCTGCCCTTTGACAGCGATGTGCGGCGCATGACAGTTATCGTTAAAGACCCCTCGGGACAGGGAATAATATCCTATACCAAAGGAGCGGCGGACGTTATCCTCGACAGGTGCAGCCATATCCTTACCGAAAGCGGAATTAAGGAACTGACATATTCAAAGAAAAAAGAAATCATGGACAAATGCGGAGAAATGTCCTCGGAAGCCCTGAGAGTGCTTGCATTTGCCTATTGTCCCAAGGCTGTGCGGAGCACACCCGACAGCGGAATGGTTTTCCTCGGTCTGATGGGAATGTCAGACCCGCCAAGAGAAGAGGCAAAAAAAGCCGTGCGCCTTTGCAGAAGCGCACGGATAAGGACGGTAATGATAACGGGAGATCATAAAAACACCGCCGCCGCAGTAGCACGTCAGGCGGGTATACTCACAGGTGAGGACGGCGTTATAACAGGCGAGGAAATGGAAAAAATGACCGACAAGGAGCTTGAAAATGCCGCTCGTCACACCTCCGTTTTTGCCCGTGTATCCCCTGCGGATAAGCTGAGAATAGTCAGAGCCTATAAGCGTCTCGGTCATATAGTCACCATGACTGGAGATGGCGTAAATGACGCTCCTGCTGTCAAGGAAGCGGATATCGGTGTTGCCATGGGAATAACAGGAACGGACGTTACCCGTGAAGCGGCGGATATGGTACTTCTTGACGATAATTTCGCCACCCTTGTCAGCGCAGTGGAGCAGGGACGGGGAATATACGCCAATATCAGGAAATTCGTGCGCTATCTTCTTTCCTGCAATATCGGAGAGGTTCTCACCATGTTTCTGGGCATTGTAATGGGAATGCCAATGGTGCTGCTTCCAGCTCAGATACTTCTTGTAAATCTCGTAACGGACGGACTTCCCGCCATAGCTCTCGGTGTTGAGCCATGCGGCGAGGAGAATATGAAAATGCCCCCGAGAAAAAAAGACGAAAGCTTCTTTTCGGGGGGACTGATGTTCAG
Source organism: Oscillospiraceae bacterium (assembly GCA_018110855.1). GTDB lineage: Bacteria > Bacillota > Clostridia > Oscillospirales > Ruminococcaceae > Huintestinicola. Next base: position 12,420 of record JAGBFZ010000349.1, on the reverse strand, counting down.
AATAGTATTCAGAGGTGTGCTTATCGGGCTTTGCACCCTTGCCTGCTTTACAATTATGATGAGAACGGGAGCAGCACTTGAAGCGGCTCGGACAGGCGCACTTGTCACACTTGTATTGTCGCAGCTTTTCCATGTATTCGAGTGCAAATCGGAAAAGGGAAACATCTTCACAGTGCCGTATTTCAATAATGTAAAGCTCATATTCGCAGTGCTGTTTTCGGCGGCAGTGCTGGCGGCGGCAATATATCTTCCGTTTCTGCAAATGGTATTCACTACCGTTCCGCTAAGCTCAGAGCAGCTTCTAATTGCGGCAGGACTTGCATTTGCCGCTCCCCTGCTTCAGTGCTTCGGAGCGAAATGATCATTCCTCTGCTTTATCGGGGAATATCACCGTCACACCATTTTGTGTCAGCTTGTCGGTGATATTTCCCGAAAGCTCTTTGTCCGCAGTCAGTTTTTTAAGTGACGGCATAGAAAGAAGAGGTGACAGATCGGTTATCTTCGTGTGGGAAATATCAAGCTCCTCAAGGGCAGTCATTCCCGAAACAAAGGACAGGTCACTTACGGCGCAGTACGAAACGTCAAGCCTTTTGAGACCCGTAAGCGGAGCTATGAAGGACAGCTCGGAAAGGTCGGTGCAGTCGGAATATGCTGCCTCGGCTTTCCTTTGAAGAGCAGCGTCATATTCGGGATCTCCCATTTCCAACGCCCTTGCGGCAGCATATTTATAGGGCGTGACGGTCAGACCTTCAAGACGGGTAAAATCCGAAAGCTGTTCCGTGCCGTCCTCCGTCATAAGGCAAAGAATAAGCTCCCGTTCTCCGATGTTAAAATATTCACCATCAATTTTTCGGGTATTTCCCGAGACACTTCCCATAACAAAATTTACGGCTAAAAACACAGCAATAACCGAAGCAAGTATTATTACCGCTTCAACGGCTCTTTTTTTCAAAATATCCACTCCAAAGCACAACGGGGCATGATGATATCATGCCCCGAATTTTTGTATTAATTAAAATATCAGAAGCGGTTGTAAAGCTCCTCATATTTTCTTGCGGAATTGACCCATGAATAATCTGTTTTCATGCCCCTCAGAACCATCTGATCCCATTCCTTGCGGCAGTCAAAATAGATATGCTTAGCATAGTTGATAACAGAAAGCAGTTCCTCGCCGTTATAATTTGCAAAGGAGAAGCCGATACCCGTTCCGTCATACTCGTTGTAGGGAATAACAGTATCCTTGAGACCGCCTGTTTCACGGACAATAGGCACAGTACCGTATCTGAGACCGATAAGCTGAGTAAGACCGCAAGGCTCAAACTGGCTGGGAACAAGAACAGCGTCCGCACCTGCATAAAGCCTGTGAGCAAAGCTCTCATTGAAAAGGATATTTGCAGAAACTCTGTCGGGCATTCTCCATGCATAGTCACGGAAAAGGTTCTCATACTGCGGGTCGCCCGTACCGATAACAACAAACTGAGTATGCTGGTCGCAGATACGGTTCAGAGCATAGCGGACAAGGTCAAGACCCTTCTGATCGGTCAGACGGGAGATTATGGCGATCATAAACTTGTTTTCGTCCTGAGGCAGACCCAACTCGCTCTGAAGAGCCTTCTTGTTCGCCGCCTTACCCTTCTTCACGTTCTTGATGCTGTAGGTTTTGGAAATAGCGGAATCAGTCTCGGGATTGTATGCGTCGTAATCAATACCGTTTATAATACCGCAGAGAGACTGATTTCTCGCACGGAGAAGTCCGTCAAGTCCCTCGCCGTAATAAGGAGTCTGTATCTCCCCTGCATATGTGCCGCTTACGGTGGTGATAAGGTCGGCATAAACAAGACCGCCCTTGAGCATATTGGCGTCCTTTTTATATTCAAGCTTATCGGGAGTGAAAACATAATCGGGGAGACCCGAAAGAGATCTGATAGTCTTGATGTCCCAGATTCCCTGGAATCTCAGATTATGTATTGTGAATATGGTTTTTGTACCCCGGAAGAAGGGATTATCCTTATAAAGAGTATGGAGATAAACGGGAACCAGACCTGCCTGCCAGTCGTGGCAGTGGATAATATCGGGCTTGAAGCCGATAACGGGCAGAATAGCCATAACAGCCTTGGAGAAATAGATAAACTTCTCGATATCGTATCTTGTGTCGGCATAGGGCTTGTCACCGCCGAAATAGAAAAGATTGTCCACAAAATAGAAGGTAATGCCGTCATACTGATATTCCATTATACCTACATGAACGCTGCTGAAACGCTCGCCCATATCCATGTAGAAGTGAGTAACATATTTGAAGGCATTTCTGAATTTATCGGGAATACATCTGTAATTAGGAATAATAACGCGGCAGTCAAATTCGTTCTTATTGAACATTTTGGGGAGAGTACCAACAACGTCTGCAAGACCGCCTGTCTTGATAAAAGGAACACATTCGGAGGCTACAAAGAGAATATTTTTCATAAAACCATTTCCGTCCTTTCGGTGAGAAATACGGGAGAGCGATGCTCCCATCACATATATCATTATACATATTATATATTATTTTTCAAACCCCGTCAATAGCTTTTGCTAAAAAAATCAACTAAAAAAGACGGACGGCAGAATAAAGCTGCCGCCCGAAAAAATCATTAAAATTAATACTGCTCGCTCATATAAATGCTTGCTCTCGACTGAATAATGGAAGCAGTCTCATCGGCGGACTTAGTGCCGTCGAAGAAGAGAGCAGTCTCCTCGTTAACGATATTTACAATGCTCTGATCGTATCTTGCCATTCTGGTAACAGTGCCGAAATATTCTATCAGCATATCGACCTCAGCCTGAGTGGGCTTTGATATCTTGACCTCCTGGTCGCCGATATAGTAAGACATTTCCTGCTCGACCTCTTCCCCGTCGGCATTGATGTAGGTATCGGGAACAGTTGCCTGAATGCCTATCTTCTGCATCTGGTCCTTGAGCACGGGAAAAGCATAGTTTGCGGAAGAATATCTTGTCTTACCCGTATCAACCTGATCGCCCTTGGCTTCGTCCCAGATATAAACAGGCTCTTCAACTACGCTGTTATTGATAACATACTTGATAAATTCCCATGCGCCCTCCTTGTGTTTTGACTTGGAGGAAATAGCCATCTCGGTATTAGCGTTCATGATCGCACCCGAAACGCCCTCCTGAGTAACAGGGAATCCGGTAAAGGTGATTTCCTCACCGAAGTTGCCGTCTCTTGCCTGAGTGTATGAATCGAAACCATAGAAATACATATTGTAGAAAAGCGCCTTGTTCTCACGGCAAGCCTTTTCCTGCTCCTGCCAGTAGTTGGGATTGTCATTGTAAAGCTTATCGTAATCTATCTCCTTGGGGAGAGTCTTGGCATACTCAAGGAATGCCTTGAACTCGGGAGTGTCAAAATTGCAGGTGCCGTTTTCGTAATCAACAAAATCCGAATAGATCAGAGCATTTGAAATAAAGTCGGAGGAGGTCATTTCATAGCCGAACATCTTAGTGTCCTCGCCCATTCCGTTCATTATCTCCCTTGCTCTGTCAAGAGTAATGGAGCGCTCGGTTCCCACAAGAGAGGTTTTTGCTGCTACGGTCTGAACGGAGAAGCCGGGAGTCAGCTCATAAAGCTTGCCGTTAGTCTCAAGGGCAGTGAGAACGTTTGGCATAAAGTCCTCCTTACCCAGATCGGGGTCCTTGTCGAGCATCTCGTAAAGGTCGGCGAAAAGTCCCTTTGCTGCGTAGCTGCTTACAGGCATGGAATTATTCAGAAGAATAAGGTCGGGAACATTTCCTGCAAGAAGCTCATTGTTGAATTTGGTGAGAGCTGCTTCCCAGTCGGAGGTGTCATTTGTTTCGCCGAAGCTGGTAGCATAGATGGTGTACTTGTCATTCTCCTTGTTGAACTTAGCTATCTCGGAGCGGATATTCCAGTCGATGTTGAAGCAGCCTAAGGTAACTATCTCCTTTTCCTTGACCTCGGAGCTGTCAACGGGAACTATCTTGCTCACATTAACAGACGAGCTATATCCCGAATAATTATTGTTCACAGTAATAAAGGAGCCGTCCTCGCAGATGGTGAAGCCTGAGATGTTGGAATTATCAACACCTAAGTTAAGAAGATTCAGCACAGACTCAACAGCAAGGGTGTCTGCTCTCAGACCCGAAATACCCGTATCGGAGGACATATAGCAGAGATAATCGCCGCTGCCCGAATAAACCTCGCCATTCATATTATTAACGCTGTATTCCTTGCCGTAGCCCTTTGCGTTAACGTCGATCTCCTTGATAATGCAGGAGCTTTTACCGTTGCTGTAATCGTAGATCATTACCGCAGGAACACCCGCATTTGTCAGGAAGGAGTTATTAAGCCATGCATTTTCGGAATTCAGAGCTTCTGTGTCAAAAAGCTTGTTTCCGTTTGCGTCGCAGACCCTGATAGTGCTTCCGAGGCTTATAATAAGATTTCCCTGATTATCAATAATGTAGTTCTGGAAATATCTGTTATTGTCTCTGTCCTCCTGAGTAATGAGCTGACCCAGATCAAGCTCCTTTGTCTTAGTGCCTGCGGCATCATAGGTGCAGAGCTTGTAGCTCTCCTTGTTCTCGCCTGTTTCCTCGTTCCATGAGCCTTCATAAACAAGGCAGGTAACAGAACCGTCATCGTTAACGAAAAGTCCGCCGTTGATGCCAACATAAGAGTTGGGGTCGGTCTGCTCTGCAACGGTGATGGACTTGGTTTCCGCACCGCTTTCATCGTAAATCTTTATGAAATATTTTCCGAAATATTGATCGTCCTTTTTCTCATACTCGTTCAGTACAAGATAGTAAAGACCGTTCTTGGCAGCAACAGTTCCATAGAAATTCTCAAGCCCCTGAATAGGAACGTCAGTCACCTTGTAGGCAAGAGTCTTTACAGCCTCCTGCTGATCCACAACAGCGGTATTGTTCCCATCGCTTTTATTTCCGCAGGCAGTCAGCGCTCCCGCGGAAAAGAGCATCATACCTGCTGTAAGAACGCAGGCAGCCTTTTTTACATTCTTTTTTGAAAAAGTTATTTTCTTCATTATGTAAAATCCTTCCTTTCCTTATCATGTTGTTTGTACAGGCACATTATATCATACTTTTTCGGCAATTACCATAGATTACGCTAAACTGTAATCATTTGTTATCCTTTTGAAACCATTTTGCCGTTTTGTTACTAAAATTTTCCTTTGGTCTTTGAAACAAATGCGCCCTTCACTATTCACAAAAAGTTAACATAAGTTTTTTGTCAAAAGCTCTTGACTTTTGTAATTAAAAGAGTTATAATATAAAAGCACTCTGACGAGAGAGGGCAGAATGAAATGCTGATATAGCTCAGTTGGTAGAGCACATCCTTGGTAAGGATGAGGTCACCGGTTCAAATCCGGTTATCAGCTCCAAAGCAAGGTCTGTAAGCGGCAATATGGCTGTTTGCAGACCTTTTGGTTTATATTAGCCGAAAGGAAATGATACTGTTATGAACGCCGAAAAGCTATATTCCTTCACAGCCGACAGCAAAAACGTGAGAGTCAGCGGAAGGAGCATTTTTGAAAACAATATCCGCTATCTCAGCTATACCAATTCCTTTATTGAGTTTGAGTTTACAGGCACCGCCGCATATGCGGAGCTGATAAGCGACCTGACGCCTCCCGAGGAAATTTATCGTGCATGGGCAGGAGTGTGCATAAACGGCGAGACGATCCCCTCAAGGGTTTTTAAGATTGATGATAAGAAAGCGGTATATGAGCTTTACAAGTCGGACAAGCCCGGAAAAGTGACCCTCCGCCTTATGAAGCTTTCCGAGGCAGCTTTCTCAAAAATGGGCATTGCCGAAATAAGCATAAACGGCGAGCTGCTTCCTCCCCCCGTTCCTTCTTCGGAGCGCAGGATCGAATTTGTGGGCGATTCCATCACCTGCGGCTACGGCATAGACGGAATCTGGAACAAGGACGTTTTCTCCACCGAAACGGAAAATCCCATAAAGGGCTATGCCTACAAGACCGCCCTCAAGTGTGGGGCAGAATTTCAGTATGTCTCATGGAGCGGCATGGGAGTTTACTCGAGCTGGGTGGAGGATACCGCCGAAAAGCCACTTGACAACTGGCTCGTGACCGATATCTATCCCTATACCGACAGCCCCCTTGAAAAGTCCTTCGACAAGGATTCTTTCGCAAAATGGGATTTCAGCTCCTATATACCTCAGATCATCGTGTTCAATATGGGTACAAACGACCAGTCATGGACAAAGCATATCAAGGAGCGCTGCGACGCCTTCTGTGAGAAATATTATGCGTTCCTTGAAATGCTCCGCAAATTCAACCCCGACGCATATATTATCTGCACCTACGGTATCATGGGCGTTGACCTGCTTGAGGAGGAAATTGCCTGCACCGAACGCTTTAAAAAGGAGCATGATGACAGGATAAAGTTTGTCCCCCTCCCCGTACAGCTTGAATCCGACGGTATCGGTGCAGACTGGCACCCCTCTGAAAAGTCACATGAAAAGATGTCGGATATCCTCTCCAAAGAGGTTAACGCCGTATTTGAAAGCATGGGGCTTTAATTTACATATCTCTCATGGCAAGAGCCTTTTCCTTGGCTCTGCTGTAAACGCCTTTTTTGTCAGGAACTCGTGTAACGGGAGATAAACCGCCCCAGTCTTTTCTCTGTCTTTTGTAAAATTCGGCACGCTTTTTCTTGCTCATTTTTTCAAGAGATACATATTTTTCCATAACATCACCTCATTTCATGCCCCGATAAACCGCCTGTTTATTGGGGCGATATTTTTATTCCTCTTCCGCACCTGCCTTGAAATTGTAAATTGGCTTGATGATCTCAAAAACATCGGCTGTGTCACCGATATTATCAAGGATATCGTTCATGCCCTTGTACGCCATGGGACATTCATCGAGAGTGCCCTTGCCCACAGACGTGGTGTAAATACCCGACATCTGCTTTTTGAACTCGCTGACGGTGAAGCTCTGCTTTGCCTCTCCCCTGCTCATAAGCCTGCCTGCGCCATGGGGAGCGGAATAATTCCAGTCGGGATTGCCCTTTCCGATACAGATAAGGCTGCCGTCACGCATATTGATGGGGATAATCAGCTTTTCACCCGCCTGAGCCGAAACAGAACCCTTTCGGAGTATCATATTGTCGGTGTCAATATAGTTGTGAATAGTGGTGAACTGCTCCTCAACTGTCAGCTTCATGCCCTTGACTATCTCGTTCATCATAGCCTTTCTGTTCAGAGCGGCATATTTCTGAACGATCTTCATATCGTGGATGTAGTCCTTGAAAAGCTGACCGCTCACATAGGCAAGATGCTTCGGGATAGCCGTCCGCTTGGTATTTTCCAGCTTTTTCAGCTCTCTGCGAATCTCCGTCTGCCTGCCCTGAGCCTTGAGACTGTCAATAAGCTCTCTCACAGCAGCGTCTCCGGCATGATTAAGCTGCCTGTAGCCCTCTTCCTGATAATACTTTGCCACCTCTACTCCCAGATGACGGGAGCCGCTGTGGATAACGATGTAAATGCCATTTTCACCCTTGTCAGCCTCGATAAAATGATTTCCGCCGCCAAGAGTGCCAAGAGAGCACTCGGCTCTGCGCAGGTCGATCTTATCGGCGCATTTCAGAGAGCAGATGTCTATCTCCTCATTAAGCTTGTGAGGAACGCTGCGGATAGCAAAGCCCGATGGTATTTTTGAATAAATCAGCTTGTCAAGCTTACTAAGCTCAATGTTCTTTTCCTTTATGCGGACCGTTTCCATTCCGCAGCCGATATCCACGCCAACAAGATTCGGAACTATCCTGTCCGAAACGGTCATAGTCGTTCCGATAACACAGCCCATTCCCGCATGAACATCGGGCATCATTCTGATCTGCTCGCCTACTGTAAATTCCTGACTGCAAAGCTCGATTATCTGAGCTACGGAAGCAGGATCTATCACATCTGTAAAAACCTTTGCCTTATTGTATTTTCCCTGTAATTCGATCATAATGTTTTCCTTTCAAAATACGTCATGTCAATAAAAAATGCGCCCCCGAATAAACGGGAGCGCACAAAGCTTATCTATCCGCACACCTTAAAAAGACAGCGGACAAATCTCCATACTCAGCCGTTTGAAATCCGATATATTATATTTTATGTTTATAAAATTAGCTTTTGTCATGGCGTCCGCCTCCTTTCATAAATTCATTAAAATTTTAAGCCATTGAACTTGATAACAAGTGTATCACACATTTTCTCATTTGTCAAGTGTTTTTTTCAATTTAAGTTTCCGTCTCCTGATTTTCCGTTTTTCTTTCCTTGAAATACTTCTTAAAGGATATTACAGCAAGAATGACCGCCAGAGTCGCCGCAAGATAATCAGTAACAGGCTGAGCCATTGCAAGAGAACGTGCTGTGCCGAAAACTGCATTGAAAATAAACAGCACAGGCATGAAAAGCAGTCCCTGACGGCTAATGGACAGAATAAGCGAGGGAATCGCCGCACCCATTGCCTGAATAGTATTTATCATCACAAAAAGCACACCCAGAATGGGACCCGAGATAATGTAGATACGGGCAAACTTCATACCGTAATCATAAGCGCTGGGTTCCTCAAGGAAGGCGCTTACCATAGGACCTGCCCATGCATAACAGATGATCGTCATCACCATGCTGAGAGAAACCGCAAGGATAAGGGAAAAATTAAGTATATCCTTGAATCTCTGCCTGTTTCCTGCGCCGAAATTATATCCGAGGAGGGGCTGGATACCCGTACCCAGACCGATAAGAAGCATAACTGCTATCATATTGACCTTCATTGCAACGCCCAGACCTGCCACAGCCATATCGCCGTGATGAGTCATAAGATTGTTGATGACAACGTTTGATGTGCTCATAAGCATACTGTTAAGGGAAGCGGGAACGCCGATAGCAAGCACACCCGAAGCAATTCCCTCTCCCGCCTTGTAAAGCTTTGGGCTGATGGAAAGCATGGATTTTCCGCTGATAAAGTGGAATATGTAAAACAGAGCGGCAAGCACATTTCCGATGGTGGTAGCAGCCGCCGCACCGCCCACGTTCATTCCCATTCCGAGGATCATAATGGGGTCAAGGATAATATTAGCAAGATTACCTATTATCATGCCGGCCATTGCCTTGCTTGCCTTGCCTTCGGCACGGATAATGGAGCTGAAAGCATTTCCGATAACCAGAAAGGGAATGCCAAAGGATACTATCCTCAGATATTCAACAACATAAGCCTCTGTATCGGGAGTTGCACCCACTATCTTGGCAACAGGCTCTGCCGCAAAAAATATCAGCAGCATACCGAATACGCCCACAGCAGCCCCCGTCCAGAAGCAGAAGGAGCAGGCGTGCAAAGCCTTGTCCTTTTTGCCCTCACCTAAAAGCCTTGAAATAAGGGACGTTCCGCCTATGCCGAATAACATTCCCACCGCCATAAAAAGCAGAAAAGCGGGAGTAGCAAGTGATACCGCCGCAACCATATATGCGTCCTTTGTCTGACTAATAAAGAAGGTATCCGCCAGATTATAAACCAGCACCATAAGCATACTTATGATACTCGGAACAATATTATGAAGCACCGCCTTGGGAACGGGTGCATTTTCAAAAATATCCACCGCTTTGCTGTTCAAAACAACTACCTCCGAAAAGCTCATTTTTCAAAATTATACAAATCCAATTATAACAAATAAATATTAAGGGGATATTTCAATATTATTTATAATAAAATAAGTACGGAATAAATAAAAAGGAGTCCCGCAAAACACTGCAGGACTCCCGATAACCGATATTTAATTCAAATAGTTAGGCGGACTCACTCCCTGTATTTTAAAACATAGCGTTCATTCGGCGTACAGTGATAATTTTCATACCTCATCACTCATTTCGTATATCAATTACAGTAGTACAGTACTTAAAAAGCCTATCTATATAAAGCACTTTCATGCCGAATCAATCGTCAGCCGGCTTTATTCGCCGTTTAATCCATTGGAATCACTCCGGACATTAAGAATTTTGACAGAAAAATCATAGCTTAACTTTCCATCGGACCAATCTCCATATCGTAAGATTTAAAGTATCAGAGGCAATATGATCATGCCATTGGAAACACTCCTGATCTACATAATTTTGATTTGGTGAAGAAAACCTACTTTTCCATCGGACTCTCTCCATATCTCAGATTTTTTATACAACTGTCCTCGCGGGACATAAGGCACATATCATGCCATGGGACTCACTCCTATAAGCTTAGTATTTGGTAATGCCTGTCCTCATCATATAAATCATCTCTTTCGAGCTTTACTTAATACCCTGCCGCTGCCTTTCGGCAATCTGCGGTGAAAATCACTTACCTGTCGGACACACTTCCTTGAGTTGATATTCAAATATTCAGATCGTGAAAACCTCTCGTGATAAATTTTATCAAATCCCTTCGGATCATTTTAGCCTGCCGCTGCCTTTCGGCAATCCGCGGTGAAATCACTTACCTGTCGGACTCACTCCCTTGGTTTGATAATCAGATATTCAAATCGTGAAAACCTCTCGTGATCATTTTAATCAATCCCTTCGGATCATTTTAGCCTGCCGCTGCCTTTCGGCAATCTGCGGTGAAATCACTTACCTGTCGGACTCACTCCTATCCTACGAAATTCTGCGGTAATACCTCATTTTCATAGCGATCAACCCTTTCGAATTTTAAGCACCCGCATTATAATTGTCACTGCGGATCGGGGGAATAACATCCCGACACCTGCGGACTGCGGAGCCGATATCTTAATTGCCGCCTGCCCAAGCTGTCATATAAGCCCGAAAAAAAATCCCTTTACTCCATCGGAATTATCCCTTTCACTAAAATCTCGGGGAATGTCCGTCACAGTAAAGAGAGTATAAAAATACCGCATATCACTCTGTGATGATTGCGGCTCGTAACATTTTTGACCTTTAAGACTTTGAAAAACCAATCGTTTTATAATTCGGAGTGGACGGCTATAACCGTACTGCCTTTAAACTCCCCATGATTTTTCTCAAAAGCCCTTCCGTAAAAACGAGCCGCTTATTGACATTCCCTGTAAAAACTGCTGCTCTGTAACGTCAGCCATCGGACTCGCCTTCCTTTCCAAACATTTTGCAGAATACTTTCATCAGAAAGCCTGCTGTTCTCGGGAACCGGAAACCCCTTCAGCCCTTCGGCTTACTTTCTGGTTGTTTCCCTTTCCTTGATAATAATATACCACACCCTTTAGCAAAAGTCAATAGTTTTTCGAATAAAATAGTGCATATCTTTTGTGCAATATTTTTATGGATTTTCAACATTGACAATTAAGCTAAAAAGTGGTAAAATAAAAATGTTGAGGCTGTCCTGCGGATATCTGATCCTCGGGATATGCACAGACCAATACAATAATAACAGGAGGTTTCGGAAATGGCTGAAAAATTTGATGAGCTGGGCGCTGATCTCTACACCTTGGTTGACGAGGAGGGCGTTGAGCAGACCTTCGAGCTGATGGATACCTATGAGTCCGAGGACGGAGAGCTTTACTACGCTCTTGTTCCCTACTATGAGAATCCCGAGGATATGGTCGAGGCAGACACTGAGCTTGTTGTTCTCCGCAGCGAGGAAGATGAAAACGGCGAGGAAACACTTGCTTCCATCGACGACGATGAAGAGTACGAAAGGATCGGACAGATCTTCATGGACAGACTTTCCGAGACCTACGACGAATAATTTCGTATTTTATAGTATTTCTACAAATTTAAGGCTGCAAAATTAACAGAAATTAATATTGATTTTTCGCTTTGTTTGTGATATACTACAATTACAGAAAGAAATTCTGCCTTGACCGATAAAGTGTGGTTTTATAATCCAACACTTTTTTATAGGGATTCGGTCTCCTTTGGCGGATTGCAGACCTCCCGCCGCATTAGATGTGCGGAGCAACGGACGCAGGGAGCGTGAAACCAAAGGGCTGTTGCCCACCTGCTTTGTGCGGGTTTTATTCGCCACATGGCGGCAAGGCGGTATTTACAAAAAACTGTTCAGCCCCGATTTTTCGGGGCTGTTTTTTTGTATTTATGCTTTTTCTGTATATGTTCCGGCTTTGCCTGATCACTGCCCGACTAATTCGGAAGCGGGGGTACGCCCCGCGGCAATGCCGCACTGATAGCTTGTATAGATCGGATAGCTTTGTCACCGTGCCGACAGATACAATATGAGCCAGATAAATTGTGATCTATTGCTTTATAAATTGTTTATCTGAATCGGGGATTCCGCTTTCATCCGAAATAAACCTCTCAACTTTCATATGCAAATTATATTTTTCTCTAAGAAGCATTATTGTTTTCATCATTGCTGATGAATGATGTAAATCTATTGATTCCTGATTCTCCCAACT
>JAGBFZ010000348.1 GCA_018110855.1 Oscillospiraceae bacterium | reverse complement strand
TTGTTGGATTATGTCGAAGTTTTTGGCATAGTGAAAGTAAAATCTAATCATAAGGTATGGAGGATTAATAATGGAAGGTAAGAAAATTATAGCAGCAGCATTAGCAGCCACAATAGCAGCATCAGTATCACCTGTAAATGTAACAGGTGATAGCCTGTCCCATTGTAATGTTGTTCCCTGCGCAGTCATAAATAACATCAGCCTTATCGGGACCGAAATTCTCGATCATTGCTTCTCCGAAATCCTTGTTTTTGGTATTGATGTAGAAATCAATTCCACATTCCTTTGCTTTTTCAAGGCGAAGATCGCTTACATCAGTTATCATAACGCTTTCGGCACCCATTCCCTTTGCTGTCTGTGCAACAAGGATACCGATAGGACCTGCACCCAGAACAGCTATCTTCATACCCTTTACATCACCTGCACGTCTTACTGCGTGAACTGCGACTGCAAGAGGTTCGATCATTGCTCCTTCATCGAATGACTATCTTCGGGAAGAGGAGTAACCTTGGCTGCATCAACAGCAAAATAATGAGAAGCTGTTCCTGTTGTCTGGAAGCCCATTACTTTAAGCTCTTCGCAGAGGTTATACTTTCCATGACGGCAGGGATAACATTTTCCGCAAACCACCTGCGGCTGTATGGTGACCTTCTGACCGTATGTAAAGCCGGTTACATTTTTTCCAAGCTTAACGATCATTCCCGAAACCTCGTGTCCCTGTGTAACGGGATAGGAAGTAAAGGGGTGCTTGCCGTGGTAAACGTGGATATCAGAGCCGCATACTCCGATCTTCATAATTTTGATAAGAACCTGATCATCGGTGATCTCGGGGATCTCCACTTCTCTGAATTCAATAACACCGGGGGCAGTCATAACCTGCTGTAACATAATATCGCTCTCCTTTATAATTCTTATTGGTTTTATTATTTGACTTTGATAAAACGTTTTATTAAAGTCTATACATATTATGCCGTACTAAATTGTATTTGTCAATAGCTTTTGTACATATTTGTTTGATTACACAAACAAATATTACATGATATATATAAATGTACCAAACAAAACACCGTATGCTCAAGTTTTCCGAGCATACGGTGTTTTCATACTAATAACCATTTGTTCTATGGATAAAGGCGGTGGATATAATGCGCCCAATCTAGGAAAGCGACCGCAGGCGGGCTGTCGCCCGGCAAGGGAGCTTGACGACGAGTGGGCGTATTATAGACACCGTATTTTGTCCATAGGTTAAATGGTTATTAGTATCATTATATATTATCAAAAAATCGTTCTGTAAAGTGCATTGCTGCACCTGTTGCCGATGCTTCCTTTTCATATCGGCAGTTTTTTAAATACAGCGTATCATTTTCAAACATATTGTAGTTGACCACACGCTTTCCAAGCTCCTGCATATATTGCCTCAGATAGCCTCCCACATATCCTCCCAGCATTATATCGCAGTCAAAGGTCATTCTGAGATTGCTGATAATTACTGCAAGATCATCAAGATAATCCTCCCAGACCTTTCTGATTTTTTCATCGCCATTTTGCAGACCGGTAAAAAATTCTTCTAATGACGAAGCGTGTTTTTCAAGCACTCTTGCCGAGCAATATGCATCGGCACAGCCTTTTTTGCCGCAGTAACAGGTCTTTCCGGCACGCTCAATGATAATATGTCCGAACTCTGCACTGCGGTAATTATCTCCCCCATATATGGAGCTGTTGATATATATCGAGCCGCCTACGCTGTTGCTGAGAGAAAGATATATCATATCACCATCAATGTACCTCATTTCCGCAAAAAGTGCGCTGTTTGCATCATTTTCAAATTCAACGCTGTACGGTATCATCTGACTGAGGATTTTCAGACTAACATTGTTTTGACCAAGAATGTGTGAACGGAGCAATATCTCGTTTTCCTTGTCAATTATGCCGGGAAGAGAAATTCCCACGCCAAGAAGAACAGACCTGTCCGCCTGTGCTTCATCGAGAGCAAGCTCAAGGTTTTGAGCAACAAATTCATAATACTCATTTGAATTGGAGTATTCCGCCTTAATACGTTTTTTTAATAGCAGATGTCCGCAAAGGTCTATTACTACATAGCTTATATGATTTGCGGTAATGTCTATCCCTGCTGCTATCCTGTACATCGGCGTAATAGATAAAGCGGCTGATTTTCTGCCACCCGTAGATTTGTTTTTGCCTACCTCGCTCACAAGTCCCATTGCTGACAGCTCTTTTATCCCTTGGAGAACGGTCGGCATACTAAGACCAAGCTCTGCTGCGATCTCAGGCTTTGAGGTTTCCGATTTTTTATAGATATATCGGGCAATTTTAGTTCTGTTAATGCTTTTATCAGCATTTTTGATCATTTCATATCGCCTTGCCTTTTCTCAAACGTTTTATTAAAGTTTATAACATTTTTGAGAAAAAGTCAAGAGTTTTACATCATTTATTGGCTGCCACTTATTTTACTTTATACTAAACTCCATTTAAATCACGGAGAAGAAATCGGCGCAAAAAGCTTGCGTTTATGGGTTTTTACGCCGAGAGATTCCCGTGATTAATGGGTGTTTAGTATTAAAATCATTAACCAAGTCCGCCTTCGTCCGCAAGGTATATCTCTTCTGCGGCTTTGCCTTCAGTTTCAAAGATAATGATCGTATTCATTCCCTTTTTCAGCAAAGGCGCAGGCAGATACAGCCTCTTCTGAGGACCTATATCCCAGAAACGTCCCAGATTAAATCCGTTTACAAAGGCACAGCCCTTGCCAAACCCGTCAAGCTCAAGGAACGTATCGCAAAGCTCATCAGCTTCAAATTCAAATATGAAAAATGCAGGAACGCCCGCAAAATATCCCTCATCAAAGCTTATTTTTCCTATCTGTTCTTCATCAAGAGGGAGC
>JAGBFZ010000347.1 GCA_018110855.1 Oscillospiraceae bacterium | reverse complement strand
TTCCGGGGTATCGGCTCCGGGCTGTTCATCATCTTCAACAATAAAGTTCATAACATAGATAATGGAAGTCATACCCTGACCTCTGCGTTTCTTTTTTATAAGGCCTATGCCGTTTTCATCATCAAGTTCCTTTAAGAGCTTGACCGCCGTTTCACTGCAAATGCCCAACTGTTCCTTAATATCCTCTATGGGAAACACGATATATACCCTGTTTTGATTATCAATCCAGTTATTTTTCCTGCTTAGGCTCATTCGGTCAAGCAGCAAGCCGTACATAAGCTTTGCTCCTATTGACAGCTTTCCAAAATGCTTCTTATCGCTAAATAGCACCTTTGGTATCTTGACAAAGGAAAATTGCTCGGCTTCTGCACCGTAATAGTAGTCAAATTCAGTTTTCATCTTTGCACACCTTTATTCTGCTGTATGATTTACAGATTTTTCCTGACTTCCACTCAAAGCCTTTTTCTCCCAAAACATCAATAATTTCGGAGAAACTTTTCAGTCCCAGATTAGGCAGTTTGATAATATCATCCGGATCGGCATCAAGCAGTTCCCTGACTGTTGAATATCCGGCTTTGGTAAGGACATTGTATGTTCGTACCGAAAAATCAAGCTCCGCTATCGGTGCATTTTCAAGTTCGTTTTGTTCTTCTTCGTATTCTGTGTTAGTCAATACCGCAATTTTCTTTTCAAGAGAAACAATTTCTTTCTTATACTCTCTCAAACGTTCATCTACTGCCGTATCTCTCAAATAGTTGATATAGCCCTCCATACCCATAAGGATATATTTGCTCCTGCTTGGGTGCCGGAGCTTGCGAACAGCCTTTGCTTCGATCTGACGTATTCTTTCGGCTCTTAAACCATATTCCTCTCCGATAGCAGCCATTGTCATATATCTTTTATACCGCATATCAAGTACCCTGCCCTCACGTTCGGTCAAGGTCTTTTGAATAATATATTCAAGCACAAGAGCAACGTCATCGGGCAAATCGGTGGGTAGTCCATTTACGAACACTTGTGATAAGAGATTTTGGGGATATTCCTTCTTCTTCATCGTTGTTCTCCTTTCATTGGGCAACAAAAAAGGGCTTCCGTACACTTACATTATCGTAAGCATACGGAAGCCCTGCTTCCATACAAATATAAACTACTCTTGCAGTTAAGCCGAGAAATGACGTAAATAAACGATTTAAGGCGAACATTTCTCAAGGTTAAAGAGTTTAACAAACATTACTCTCTGACCTCTTGACTTGTTCGCCTTAAAAACAGACTGGCTCACCCACAACCGATAAATACGAACTCTCCCCCATATTATCGGGAAGAATCGTGTCCGAATCTTCCCGACAGTTGTAGTTGATAACAATCCTGTCATCATAAACATAAATCGAATTTATAAACGTGTCAACAATGCGTTCTCTGTTGTCCTCATTCAGAATATCGCTGTCCTTCATCTTGTGAAGCCAGAACATAATCTGCTCCTTTGAAAGCACCGCAGACTTTATCTCTTCCCTTGCGATTTTGACCTTTATTTCGCTTTTCTGTGCTTCAAGCTCCGACAAACGTGCCATTGTGGATTCTGTAATAACACCCATTTCAATAGCCTTCATAAAGTTTCCGATTGCCTTTTCCACATCTGCAAGCTCATTCTGCAAAAGCGGCAGAACCGTGTTTTCTCTCTGCTGAAACTCAAACACACGCTCTGCAACGCTGTCAAGGATAGTATCATTCATAACGGTTTTAACAGTACGCTCTATGACCATATCCTCTATTTCAGCCTTGCGGAGAGCCTTCCTGCCGCACTTCCGCTTCTTTGCATTTGCACACTTGTAATAGTGATAAACCTTGTTGTTTGTGCTGCTCGTCCCCGATTCTCCCACCATCATTCCACCGCAGTCACCGCAGCGGAGCTTTGTTGAAAGAATGTACTTGATATCCGCCTTCATAGTCGCAGGTGCGTGCCTGTTCTTCTCCAACCTCTGCTGTGCAAGTGAAAAAAGCTCGTCCGAAATAACCGCAGGAATACCATTGGGAACAACAACATCACGATACTGATACTCCCCTATGTACTTGCGATTCTGTAAAATCGTCGAAACCGATGATTTTGTCAGCGGCTTGCCCTGTGAGGATAATACTCCGTGGCTGTTCAGAAACTCCACAATATCCTTTATAGGCTTTCCGTTCACATACATCATAAACGCTTCTTTTACAAGCGGAGCCACAAGCTCATCAAGCTGATAATGCTTATTCTCGTCGATCTTAAATCCAACGGGAACGAATCCACCGTTGTACTGACATTTGAGCGCATTCTCCGTCATACCACGAATAACCTTTTCCGACAACTCCGCAGAGTAGTATTCAGCATATCCTTCAAGCACCGATTCAAGAATAATTCCCTCTGCGCCCTCTGAAATGACCTCTGTTGCTGATACGACCTTGACACCGTTCTTGCGAAGCATAGCCTTGTAATGTGCGCTGTCATAGCGATTACGGGCAAATCTGTCTAACTTCCAGACAATGATAGCATTGAACTGTCCCTTGGCGCTGTCCTTGATCATCTTCTGAAATTCGGGACGATTATCCGTTTTCGCAGACATAGCCCTGTCGATATATGTGTCGATCAGCGTATAATTATTACGCTCCGCAAATGCCCTGCATTCACGAAGCTGTCCCTCGATACTTTCCTCACGCTGATTGTCGCAGGAATATCGAGCATAAATTACTGCATTCATTTAAACTCCTCCTTTTCTGCTTTACCTCTCGTCAACAGTAGTATATCATATTTCTGTCTGTTTGTCAACGCTTTAAAGCGGTAAATTAAATATTTTTTCTACACATTCCATACTCCCAATACACACCCAAATACACACCTTAAATGCCTATAAATAAAGGGTTACACGCCTACACACCTAAAAATGAAATTCATATATAATATATTGAAATATAAATTATGCAGCCTGCTTTTCGGTCTGCATTTCAAGGAACTCCGCATACTCAGCCTGTCCCTTTTCGGACTGAAAATACTCAAGCATAGCATAGTAAAAGCTCATTGCAAGAGCGTTAAGCTGCTCCTCGGGAATGTTGTGTTCAGTTTTTCTGTTAAGCTCAATAACCATAAAATCACCTCCGTGTATAGAATAAAAAAATGTGGCGTGTAGGCGTGTAAACGGCTATAATACGTCATTCAAGGTGTGTAAATGCCGTGTATTTGGCGTGTATTTATGCTACAAATGGTGTAGCTTGTCCGTATTCCCTTGAAACCTCCAACGTTATTTTCCCTTTTTTTCTTATTGTCCCTTGACGATATTTCTGCTTTGTTGTATAATGAAATAAATCTGGCAGCTTAACTGCTTGATTTATCGAAATTTTACAAAAGAAGGTGGAATAATGAATCAACGAGAAATTGATGAATGGCGTGAAAAGAATCGTAATAAGGGATTCCGCTTTTTAATAAGAGATGACATTGAAGAAATTATCAAAGAAGAACACATCGACAGAAATCGTTTTCATGAATTTTCAAAAACTACTTACGAAGAAATAATTAAAAAGTTTTTTTATGCTTTTTCAGACAGAAAGAATTATTCCGCGTCACAAATATCTCCTCCGAATCACTTAATGCATTTTCGCCCCGAGTTGCAAGCAGAAATAATTGATAATTTTTTCAGAACATATAATTGGTCTGAATACTTAAAAGCAATAAAGAATGCAGTTCCTGATTTTGAAAAAAAGCTGTTCTTAATACTTTGTGAAGGTTGGGTATATGAGGGGTATATTGATGAGATGATTAATGTATTAAGCAATGTAACCTATATCAAAGACTTTTACATAGTCTCTAATAAATTTGATTGGTTCATTGCTGTCAATGATATGGAAGATTACGCAGCAATTTATAAATGATAAATTCAGATTTACATCTCTGCCAAATTCTAATTTTCAATCAGATCAGATATACGTTATCAAACCGCAAACATAACGTAATTCGAGGATTAACGTTCCGTCTGTTTTCAGTTTATCTTTCAGCAGCTCCTCACAAAACAGCGGTTCGTTTATCTTTTCCTTTTCCCCCAGCCACACAGGTAATGCACTCCCGTCTGTATGCGTAAATTCTCTGCTCAAAGCACTCCACCTCCCTTTTCATATGCAATCTTTCGTCCTTGTTTCCATTCAGAAAGCTGTCAAATATGTATTCGCAGTAATCAAGCGTGTTTATGCTCTCCACAAAGTGCTTGTCGGGAATTTCATCTGCCGATTCGGGAGCGTTGCTCCGCCATTGGATAAGCAGTTTGTGATATTCCGACAACACATTAAAAGCGTGATTTTCCCATTCGGCATAGTCCTGTTCTTCCTACCTTTTGCGGTGAATCATAATAATATCATTTCTTGAAACAGGCTTATCCACATCAAGCCCAAGCCCAAAATCCGCATTGATACGCTTTGCGGCTTCAATCATCGAAATGCCTAAAATGCTTGCCACAAGAGCAATAACATCACCGTGTGCGCCGCAGCCGAAACAGTGATAATTTTTCTCATACAGCTTCATTGACGGGTGCTTGTCATTATGTTCAAAGCAGCAGCACATACCATTTCGGGAGGTTATCCCGTAGTATTCTGCTGCCCGGGGTACTGTCACCCTTTCTTTAATGATTTCAAATGTTGTCATACTTTATCCTCTCTTTTCTCTCTTTATCTGCTCCGTTCATCACCGAAAATATATGATAACCGGTAATTATCTATCTTCATATCAAGACAACGGTCAAAATCCCGACCGAGCTTTCTGCAGGCATATTCGCCAACTGCACAGGCATTATCATAAAGACCTTCCCACGTTTTAATAGTATCTTCGTTTTTATTGATTATGGTGTCCTTTGCTGAAATCTGTGCTTCAAGCTCAGCTATTCCCGACTGCTGTTCGGAAATGATTCTTTCCCTGTCAGCAACATCTTCAGTGAGTTTTTTTATCTTTACGGAATATTTCTCGACTTCTTCTTTGTGCTTTTTATCAGTATCGGCTATTTCCTTTTTAAGCCGATCATTTTCGCCTCTATATGCTTTGTTGCGGTCATTTTCAGCCGTAACCCTGCGCAGCTGAGCCTTTGTATCGCTAAGAACATCATTTATCTCCTGCTGTTCTCTGACAAGCTCCTCCGCACGCCTTTCGGAACGCTGGGCATTCCACAATGCAACATCTGTCTGCTGCTTTTTCTCCCAAATTTCCTCTTCTTCGGTACCCTTCTTTTTCTCAAAAGCATCTTCACGCTCCGAGAGTACCAGCCTTCGTGATTCGGTCTGACGAGTGCACTCCTCCGCTTCACGGACTTTTATCTCAGCATCTACCCTCTGAACGGAAACAGCCTTCTTTTCTGCCGAAAACTCCGCATATTCCTGCTCGGTCAGTATATATCCTCCGCCGATGAGCCTTTTCTTGTAAGGCACTTCGGTACTGTCAGCCGCAAGCTCCATTTCACGAAGCTTTTCAACCTTTTCTTCAAGCCGTTTTTCTTCCTTATACAGCTCAACGGACTTGCTCCCCACCGATTTTTTCGGCGGGGCAAGCTCAATATCATATCTTATACAGATACTTTTTAACACCTCATATTCCGACTGCCGCCAACGGGCAATAGAGTTCTTTCCGACACCAAAGCCCATTTCGCTCAACGCCTGGGCAATGCCGTTCTGGACGGGAATACCTCTTGAATAGTGACCGATAGGAACATAGTCAATATGCAAATGCGGCGTTGCCTCGTCCATATGAAGCACAGCACAGAACACCTTGAAATTCGGATTTCGCTGTTCAAAGCCGTTCATATACTCAGTCAGCACAGCCCTTGCCGTTTCCGCATCGACAGTGCCAACGCCTGTGTCCTTCATATCGCCGATCTGCACAACGTCCTCGTAAAAGCTGTGCCGCTTATTCGCAGAGATTAGAACATTCGGGGAATATCCCCTGCCGAACTGATGCTCATAGTAGCTTACGGTAATTTTACGGTCATTTCGCTTCTGATTTGCGTTATACTCGTTGACAGCACTGCT
>JAGBFZ010000034.1 GCA_018110855.1 Oscillospiraceae bacterium | reverse complement strand
GAAAAAGAATTTCTCATCGGAAACTTCAACGGGCGGCTTCTCTCTGATATCAAGCCTGATAACGCAGGAATCCACATTTGGCGCAGGCATGAAGCTGCCGCGGGAAACGTTGAATAAAAGCTTCGGCTCGGCATAATAATGCACAGCCGCCGTCACAGCGCCGCATTCTCTGCTGCCGGGCTTGGCGCACAGCCGCACTCCCGCCTCCTTCTGCACCATGACCGTTACGGAGCTTATGGGCAGACGGCTTTCAAGAAGATACATGATTATGGGCGATGTAATGTAATAGGGGAGATTGGCGCAGACAGCCACCTCAAGCCCACCAAAATGCTCCTCTATAACAGCAGCAAGATCGGTTTTCATAACATCGGCATTGATAACAGTCACATTGTCATATTCCGAAAGAGTCTCCTCAAGAATGGGAATGAGCCTGTCATCAATTTCAACGGCAACCACCTTGTCAGCCCGCTTTGCGAGCTCGTTTGTGAGAACACCCACGCCCGTGCCGATCTCGATTATCCCGAAGCCCTTTTTAGCGTTTCCCATCTCCGCAATTTTCGGGCATACGGAAGGATTTATAATAAAATTCTGCCCCAGCGCCTTTGAAAAGGTAAAACCGTGACGCTCAAAAATGTCCCTTATAACGTTAATGTTTGTAAGATTATCCATAATAACTCCTTATAAAACCACCCTGCAGGGCTTGTCAATCTCCATGCTGTCGGGGGTGACGGTGCAGGTGTATGCAAGTATATTAACGCCTTTTTGTGAAGCCATTTTAAGAGCCTCGGCAAACTGGGGGTGAGTTTCTCTGTTTGGTGTGAAATACCTTGCCTTATTCATCTGAATCACGAAAAAATTATATGTCTCATAGCCCTCTTCAACGGCTTTGACAAGCTCGTTAATGTGCTTTACTCCCCGCTCTGTGGGAGCATCGGGAAATCGGCAGATACCGTTCTCCTCAAGGGTGCAGCCCTTGACCTCCATAAATATTTTCCGCTCCCCCGCCTCAATGTAAAAATCAAAACGGGAACTTCCATATGTGGTTTCTGGACGGATAAGCGTCACGCCCTCAAAGAGCTTGGGGATAAATTCCATAACCGCCTTGTTGGGGCTTTGGCTGTCCATATTTATGAGCATACCGTTTTTGTAAACCGCGATAATATCGTAAGCAGTCTTTCGTGCAGAGCCTTCGGGAGCTTTTTCAAGTATGACCTTGGAATCGGGAACAAGCAGCTCCCTGCACCGTCCCGTATTCTTCACATGAACGGTTTCCTCTCTGCCGTCTATCTCGACACGGGCGATAAATCTGTTGGGACGGGAAATAAATCTCCCCTCCGCAATGCTGCCGTATTTTATGGATATCACTCCTTACATCTGATGCTTAACTACCCCGTATTCATCATCAAGCCGATAATAGGGGCAGGCATAATTCGTGCCGTTCATAAAGCGGTACATCTCGTCCTCGTCAAGATTCACAAGGCACACATAGCAGTCGTAATCATCATCATAAACGTAATTAACGCAGGTCTCGCAGTTGGTTGAGGCTTTTGGATCCATTTCCGTTTTTTCCTTTCAGCAGCTTATTTTCTCCTGTCCTTTCTGACAAAGGGATAACCGATATCCTCCGACAGAAGCAGTGAATATTGTTCGGGTCTCCTGTAAGCATTGCCGTGGACTTCGCTTTCACGGTATGCTCTCAGCATATCAAGATCAAGCTCTGCTATGAAAATGCCCTCATTTTCACCCGCTTCAAAACCGCAGGTGTCACGGGAACCCTCAAGCTCGGGAAGATAAGCAGCACCGTCAAACAGGGTAGAATGACCGTTGCAGTCGGGCTTTCCCGCAGGATAATTGCAGGTGGCAATAGCAAGCATATTCTCATAGGTTCTGCCCCGCAGCTGCGAAAGCCTGTTTATCTCCATGGGACAGGCATTGGGAACGAGGAT
>JAGBFZ010000346.1 GCA_018110855.1 Oscillospiraceae bacterium | reverse complement strand
TATTGCCACTCAGATAATTGCTCAGGTTGCTTCAAACCAGTACGGAGGACAGAGCATCAGTCTCACACATCTTGCTCCTTTTGTTCAGATATCCCGTGAAAAGATACGCAAGGCTGTTATCAGTGAATCCAAGGCTTTAGGCGGAAGTCTTGAGGACGAGATCATCGATAAGGTCGTTGAGGAGCGTCTCCGCAAGGAGATCGCCAGCGGCGTTCAGACCATACAGTATCAGGTCATCACCCTTATGACCACTAACGGACAGGCTCCCTTCCTCACTGTTTTCATGTACCTCGGCGAAGCAAGGAACGAGCGTGAGAAGAAAGACCTTGCCATGATAATCGAGGAAATGCTCCGTCAGAGATATCAGGGTGTCAAGAATGAGTCGGGGGTATGGATAACTCCTGCATTCCCCAAGCTTATTTATGTTCTTGAGGAGGATAATATCAAGGAGGATTCCGAGTATTTCTATCTTACTCAGCTTGCGGCAAAATGCACAGCTAAGAGAATGGTTCCCGACTACATTTCCGAGAAGAAGATGAAGGAGCTTAAAGAGGGAAACTGCTTCCCTGTAATGGGCTGCAGAAGCTGTCTTAATCCATGGAAGGACGAGAACGGAAATTATAAGTTCTACGGTCGCTTCAATCAGGGCGTTGTAACCTTAAACCTTGTTGACATTGCTCTTTCCTCAGGAAAGGATATGGATAAATTCTGGAAGATATTCGATGAGAGGCTTGATCTTTGCTATCGTGCGCTTATGTGCCGTCACAACAGGCTCAAGGGTACTCTTTCAGACGCTGCCCCTATCCTCTGGCAGAATGGTGCCATTGCAAGGCTCAAGAAGGGCGAGCCTATCGACAAGCTGCTTTATGGCGGATATTCTTCCATTTCACTTGGTTATGCGGGTCTCTGCGAGTGCGTAAGATATATGACAGGCAAGTCCCACACAGACCCCACCGCAACAGGCTTTGCGCTGAATGTTATGAAATACATGAACGATGCCTGCCAGAAGTGGAAAGAAGAAACCAATATTGCATTCAGCATTTATGGCTCTCCCATTGAAAGCACTACATATAAATTTGCAAAATGTCTCCAGCGCCGCTTTGGAATAATCGAGGGCGTTACTGACAAGGGATACATCACCAACAGCTACCATGTAAATGTTACCGAGGAAATAGACGCATTTTCCAAGCTGAAATTTGAGTCGCAGTTTCAGGCGCTCTCCACAGGCGGTGCTATCAGCTATGTGGAGGTTCCCAATATGCAGGATAATCTTGAGGCAGTTATCAGAGTGCTGCAGTTTATCTATGACAATATCATGTATGCGGAGCTTAACACCAAGTCCGATTTCTGTCAGTGCTGCGGCTATGACGGCGAGATAAGGATCGTGGAGGATGACGGCAAGCTCGTATGGGAATGTCCTTCCTGCGGCAACAGAGATCAGGATAAGATGAATGTTGCCCGCCGCACCTGCGGATATATCGGCACTCAGTTCTGGAATCAGGGACGTACTCAGGAGATCAGAGAGCGAGTAATGCACCTGTAATAACGGAAGTGAAAAAATGTATTATGGTGAGATAAAGAAATTTGACATTGCCGACGGTCCCGGGGTGAGAGTTTCCCTGTTTGTTTCGGGCTGCACTCATCACTGCAAGGGGTGCTTTAATCCTGAGACATGGGATTTTACTTATGGCAATGAATACACCGAAGCAGCAGAGCGGGAAATAATAAAGGCTCTTGAGCCTGATTACATTGATGGTCTTACTCTCCTTGGCGGAGAGCCAATGGAAAAGGTGAATCAGCGCGGACTGCTGCCGCTTCTGAAAAAAGTGAAAAAGCTCTTTCCTCAAAAGACCATCTGGTGCTATACGGGGTATATACTTGAAACAGAGCTGCTTTCTGACAGTCGGGCAAGATGCGAATGTACAGACGAGATTTTGTCATTTATTGATGTGCTGGTGGACGGGGAATTTGTTGAGGAGATGAAGAATATTTCTCTCAGATTCAGAGGAAGCTCCAATCAGCGTCTGATTGATATGAAAAAGACTCTTGAAGCGGGGGAGACCGTTCTCTGGGCGGACGATCCCTGCTATGAAAAGCACGAGTTTTGAAAAAGCTATTACCGGATAGAATGGCTCATTCCATCCGGTAATTTTTTATAATAAAAGTCAAATAAAAAATCCGCCTGCTCTCGGAAAATATCCGAGAACAAGCGGATTGTTTTTATCGTCTGACCATTCTGTATAGCTTATTTCTTGCTCTGCGTCTGTAAATTGCGGGGAGATATGTATTTCTGAATGAGAATACTGCCGACTGACCGCTTGTGCCTGAGCCGCTTGTTCCCTGTGCAGTCACGGGAGTACCTGCGCCTGTATCCTCTCCGATCTCAGGGAGATATACCACGAATGCATAGGGAGAGAAACTGTTTGCTGTGAACTGCATACAATCAACTCCGCCGACATTTACATGAATGGAAGGAAGGATCTCAAGCTGATTCAGGTCGGAAACGTGAACCACGGAAATATGGTCGGAATAGGGTAGAAGCTCATCGGGAACAGGAATAGTGAGGGTGAGATACTGTCCCTCGTTGATCGTTGCTCTGGTGTTAGTTCCCGCAACATAAATGGAAATATCCATCGGATAAATTAGGAAGCTGTCAATTCCCTCGCCATAGAAATTAAGAACATTCTGAACAGAGGTCACAGTATCGGGACTGAGAGTGAATCTTACGTCAATATCCGAATTGAACGCACCCTTGCCTGCAAAAGCGGAAATTAGGTCGCTGTTTGACATTCCGTAGGGAGTAGTGCCTGTGATAAAGATCCTGTAATCTCCTGCCTCGGTATTGCTGTTATCTCCGGAAGGAGTTGTTCCCGAGGATTCGGGGATCGCAGTTACAGCCATGGAATATCCCGAATATACGACAGATCCGTTAACATTCTTATAAGCGGCAATCATGTAAGTGTATTCCCTGCCTGCCACAAGACCTGTATGCACAAAGCTTGTCTTTGTCACAATACCTACGGGAGTAAAGGAGAGAGTTGAGATATTATATGCATAAACCACATATCCCTCAGCTCCGTTGGACTTTTTCCACGAAAGGGAAACCTGCTCCTTGCCTGCCTTGGCAGCAACATCTGTCGGAGCGTTCAGTTCAATGCCTGCCGTTGCGGTCTTATATATGGAATAATCACCCTCAACCATTGTTCCGTCAACATATTTAAATGCACGGACTGTATATGTAAAGGTGGTATTGTTGGAAAGATTTGTGTGGATAGCAGTAGTTTTTGTGACCTGATCGAGGAGATATGTTGTGCCGTCATAGCCCACAAGATATACATTATATCCTTCTGCTCCCTTTACCGCTGTCCAGCTTAAGGTGATCATACCGTCTCCTGCTGTAACGGTAAAGTTTGCGGGAGCAGGAAGATTTATACCTGCCTTGCCCTGCATTTTCTGAGCGTATATATCGTTAGCCTCCTCTTTGTTATTAATTATAACATAGGGGATGATCCGATAATCGTAAACTGTACCGTTTACAAGACCTGTATGAGTATAGGTATTGGTTCCAACATTGGCAATTGTTGTCCAGCTGCCTGCGTCAGGAACAGAATACTGAACATAATACCCGTCAGCGCCTGTGACCTTGTCCCACTTGAGGATAATGCAGCCATCGCCGCCTGTTGCGGTAAGACCCTGAACAGAGCCGAGAGCATAATTGATAATTCCGCGCTGCTCGGAACTGTAATCACTCAGATAATCCTTGCCGTCAACCTTTCTGATAGCCATTACCTTATATAAATATTCGGTATTGTTGTCCACAAAGCTGTCAGTAAATGAGGTCTTATTTCCCTTGTAGATCTCACGCTGCGAACCGTCCGGATCTGTTCTTATCAGAACATATTCGGAAGCTCCCTTAACTGCTGTCCAACTGATAACTAACGTTTTTCCCGAGGGGGTAGCAGTGAGATTAAGAACGTTGTCAACTGTGATAGTCGGAGTGAAAGTATTTGAACGTGCGGTCGGACCTTCAATCTCGGAGCCGTTGACAATTACATATGCGGATATCTCGGCATAATATTCCACATCGTTTTCAAGCTTATCGGCTGTATAGGTCGGCTCGGGACTTCTGACATGAGTATGGTTTGACAAAGGAGCGCTGACTCCGACTTTATAAATTGTAACATAGTAGCCGTCGGCATAGTTGCCCGAACCGTCGTCTCTCAGCACAGGATCCCATGAGATCACTCCGCTGTTCTCATACCCCTTGGCAATAATATTTGCAGGGGGCTGGGGTGCCTGAGATGGGGTGACGGATTTTATTACGGAAGGATA
>JAGBFZ010000345.1 GCA_018110855.1 Oscillospiraceae bacterium | reverse complement strand
AGATAGACTTTCCAAAGGACTGAAAGCTAAAGAATTTTTTCATGCGTTTTTATCGGCGGATTGCCCGCATATTGCAGTTGAAAATCCTATTCCCTCGGGCGTTTATATGCTGCCGAAATATACGCAGATAATTCAGCCATATCAGTTCGGACACCCTTACAGCAAAAAAACTTGCTTATGGCTCAAAGGACTGCCGAATTTGAAACCAACGAACATTGTAGACCCTATTTGTTCGTGGGTTTCGGGCGGAAGCAAGAAATCCGATGGCAGCCCTCGCACAAACTGCGGTATGAAATTCAGGGACAGCAAAACAAAATCCAAAACATTTCCTGGCATAGCTCTGGCAATGGCTGAACAGTGGGGAGGTATTTCAGATGAAAATTAAAATATGCCGCAAATGCGGCAGGCGCAAGGCGTTTTACAAGTCTCTCGGGCTGTGTTACTGCGTGGGCTGTTATTCAAAAATCTACGGTAAGAGGTGGGATTGATGGAACAGCTCACCCTGATTGAGAACGAGCAGATCACCCCGAGGAGCGGGGCAAAGAATTACAAGGAAAATGTCCTTGAGCGCAAGGAACGGGAACACATTGACGAGAATATTCAGCGTTTCTTGCAGTTACAGCAACTGCCGTATGAATCAAAGCTGTCTCACGCCGCAAAAATGGCAAAGGATTTTTATAACACCATAACATCACCTGTCGGCGAATATTACGCAAATTGTCATGTCTCTGTCGGAGGGCTTGACAGCATAACACTGCTGTTATTTCTCCGCAGTATCGGGATAGATGTTCCTGCGATATCGGTTTCAAGCATCGAGGACAGGAGCATTCAGCGCATACATAAACAGCTCGGAGTGATACGGCTGAAAACGTCCAGAGACGAGGACGAAAAGCCATATACCAAACACAGGATCTTGCAGGAATATGGTTTTCCCGTTATCAGCAAGGAAAAGGCGGCAAAAATCGAACATCTTCAAAATCCGACCGATAATAATGCTACTATCCGTCATGCCATTATAACAGGCGAGACGGGGGCATATGGCGGTTGGCAGAAAAACAGCCGAATGAAATTGCCTATGAAATGGTTACAGCTTTTCGGTGGCTATGAGAACGAAAACGAGGGTGTTAATTACAAAATCCCGCCGTTCAAAGTCAGTGCGCAATGTTGCTATTGGCTGAAAGAAAAGCCTTGCGCTGATTGGGCGAAACAGAATAACAGTTACCCATATCTCGGACTTATGGCTTCGGAGGGCGGCAGGCGTGAGAAATCACTGAAAATGCACGGCTGTAATTATTACGGAAAGGATACCGTCCGATCTGCTCCGTTTGCCATATTCAACAGGCAGGATATTTTACAGCTTGCGTTAGATCTGAATGTCCCCGTCCCCGAAATATACGGCACCATTGAACGCAAGGCAGACGGCACCCTATACACAACCAAAGCCCAAAGAACAGGCTGTGATATATGCGGTTTTGGTATACATATGGAAAGCCGCCCGCATAGATTTGACCGTCTGAGGGAATCCAACCCCAAAGCATGGAATTATTGGATGTATCACGTTTGTAAAGACGAGGACGGCACCGAATACGGCTGGGGGCGAGTGTTAGATTACATCGGCGTTCCTTGGGAAGATGACCCAAGGGAAAACGAACAAATTTCACTTTTTACGGAGGAATAAAGATATGAATATAAGTTATGAAGAACTTGCAGAGCTTTTAAGAAAGGCTACTCTGCTTGATACTGTTATCAACTACCTCAAGGCAAAGGGCATTTATGCGACAGCAAATGATATCCTTGCCATTGTGGGTGAGCCTATCGATGAAAAGGAGGAGAGCAAAAATGTATTCCATTTCTGATTACGATACCTTATGGCGGCATAATCTTGAGACCATCAGACAGCTTGAGGAAGAGTATTATTCCGATGACAGGGACTATGAGGACTATGACGAGGACGATGAAGAGGATTATCCCTATGACACCTCTGAGGAGGCGTATGACTGATGACTGAAAAAGAATACCGTTTCCACCCGTCTGTGAGCCGTTCTGAGTTATGGCGGCTGATAACGGAAAGCCCCGAGAAATTCATTTACAACAGGGAAAACCCACAGCCGCCTACCAATGCGCTGATATTCGGGCAGGCGTTTCATATGGCTGTTTTACAGCCTGAGATTTACGATGATAATTTCGTTGTTGCTCCTGCCGTTGACAGGCGCACAAAGGCAGGGAAAGAAGCCTGGGAGACATTTTGTGCAGAAAGTCAGGGCAAGACAGTTATCTCCGAAGAATGGCAGGAATCTATTTCAGCAATGAAAGAAAAACTGCTTACAGACCCTTTTGTTAAGAAACTTCTTTCGGGCAAACCCGAGGAACCGTTTTTTTGGACGGACGAGCTGACGGGAGAGGGTTGTAAATGCCGAGCGGACTGCATTACAGAAATAGGCGGCAATGTTTATGTGGTGGATATCAAGACCTGTGAAAACGCCGCAACGGACGTATTTATGAGAAAATCCGTTGATTACGGCTATCCCTTGCAGGCAGGAATGTACTGTGAGGGAGTGAAAAAAGCAACAGGTAAGGAATGCAGTTTTGTATTCATCGCTATCGAAAAATCGCCGCCTTATGTGGTTAATATAATGCAGGCGGACGAGGTTTACAGACAGTACGGATTTGATATCTTCCGAGAGGCTATCGGTATTTATCACGACTGTAAGGGCGATGACGGCAATGATAATAGTTGACAGCAGGGAGAAGAAAAACGCCCATATCCTGCGGTATTTCGATAAAAATGGCATTGACTATAAAATCAAAAAAATGGACGTTGCCGATTATCAGACCGAGGGCAGGGACAAGTTAGTTATTGACCGAAAGCAGAACCTTGACGAGCTGGCAACAAACCTCACAAATCCGCAGGACAAAGGACGATTTTGGAGAGAAGTCCGCAGGGCTTACAAATCGGGAATAAAAATGATCGTTCTTTGTGAACATGACAAGGGGATCAAATCAATTCCCGATGTTGTCAATTGGAACAGCAAATATTCTACCGTTACCGGGAGAGTTTTGCAGGAAAAGATATATCAGTGCCATATTTCTTATGGTGTGGAATTTCTTTTCTGCGATAAATCGGAAACGGCGGCGAAAATAATCGAACTCCTCGGAGGTGTATCAGATGATAAATAAATGGATAGGTATGGGGCGCATGACCGCCGATCCTGAACTAAGGCAGACGCAGAGCGGAGTATCCACTTGCAGCTTCACTGTTGCGATACAGCGGGATTTTTCGGATGGAAGCGGAGAAAGGCAGTCGGACTTTATAAGCGTTGTAGCTTGGCGGCAGACTGCGGAATTTATCTGCAAGTATTTCTTCAAGGGCAATATGATAGCCATTGAAGGTCAGCTCAGATCAAGAACATATGACGATAAACGCTATCCCGATGTCAAACATTATGTTACTGAGGTATTTGCTGACAAGGTTAGCTTTTGCGGCGGGAAAAGCGAAAGCAGTGGAGCGTCAAGACCATCGCAGGCTGCTCCGCAGAAACAGGCAACGGCTTCGCTTCCCTCAGATCTTTCAGACTTTGAAGAAGTCGGCAGCGTTGATGATCTGCCGTTCTGAGGTGGTTAAATGGCAAAGAAAAAGAGCTTTATCCTGTATGCGGATTATATCAAGCATATAGGGAAATTGTCTGACGAAGATGCGGGGAGACTCTTCAAGGCGATATTTGATTATGTGAACGAAGGCGAGCTGCCTGACCTTGACGGAATGGCAGCTATGGCGTTCTCGTTTATCGCAAATCAGCTTGACACCGACTTGCAGAAATATGAGACAGTATGCAAAAAAAGATCAGAAAGTGCAAAAAGGCGATGGCAAAAAAATGACGATGCTGAGGGAATTGACAAAGTTGTCGGAGAAGAATGCAAAAGTATGCAAATGCATACAAATGCAGTGACTTGCATCAATTTGCATAGTGATAGTGATATTGATAGTGGTATTGATATTGAAAATGAGATTGATAATGATAGTGATAGTGGTAGTGTATTACATAATATACGCGCGCGAGGCGCGCACCACACCATACACCTGACCGAACAGGAATATAAAAATCTTTGTGGAAAATTCGGGCAGGCTATCATAGATCAGTACATAGAACGAATTGACCAGTATCTCAGCACAAACAACAAAAAACCATATCCAAATCACTATCAGACCATTCTCAAGTGGCTGGAGTCGGACAATGTGAAGCCTTCTTCATCGCCAAGCTATGATGTTGACGCTATTTTTCAGCACGCATTAACCACAACGCCAACAGTAAGAACCGAGCCTTATATGCGTGAGATGTTGGAGAGGGTGATAATGATATGAATTCTGACAAAATAAAGCAGGCTTTTCCGAAGGAGAGTTTTCCCGAGGATAACGGCTTTTATGCTAAGATGGACGGGTGGCAGCTTATCTATGAAGGCTCTCCCGACTGGCGGAGCGTGAAGCGGGCAGGGCTTGGCAAGGGCGGCAAGCGGCTCATGAATATGCTGAACACTGCGAAAATACTTTGTGATGAATTTGCTCACAAGTGCTTTGCGGAGCAGGTGGATATTTCCTGCGGGTCGGAAGAATATGACAAGTATATTCTTGATTTTCTTGATCGTGAAGGCTTCTGGAAGAATATTCCCCGCTTGCTGTCGGCGGCGTTTGCTCAGGGTGGCTGTGCACTTCGTGAATATATTGAAAATAGCAAGGTAAAGCTGTCCTTCGTTGAGGGGCGGCATTTTTATCCGCTGAAATGGGATAATCGTATCATTTCAGAGGGTATTTTTGAGGAGATCTCCGCAAGGGGAAAGTTTTATTACACGCTGTTTGAAAGGCATTCCGTAAAGGGTGAGAATATCCTTGTGGAGGATTTTCTTTACAAGTCTCCCGACCCGAATGCTCTTGGGGACAAGGTGCCGCTTACGGAGCTTTATCCCGAAATGACGGCGGACACGTTCACATATCCTGTGAGTGCTCCCCTGTTTCAGTATTTCAAGCCCGATTTTCCTTCCAACGTTCGGACGGAGCTGCCCCTCGGTATCAGCTGCTTTGCGAACTGCCTTGATACTCTCAAGGCTCTTGATGTGGCTTTCGACAGCTTTGCAAGGGAATTTGTGCTTGGCAAGAAGCGAATTATTGTGCCGTCCTCTTGTATTCGGACTGTTATCAATCCCGAGACGGGTGAGACCGAGCGATATTTCGATGCCGATGATGAAGTATATCAGGCTCTCAAATGTGACGAGGAAAAAGACCTCAGAATTACCGACAACACAACGGTGCTGAGGGTGCAGGAGCACGTTGACGGAATAAACGCTCTGCTGAATATTCTGTGTTTTCAGGTGGGACTTTCTCCCGGGGCTTTGTCTTTTGACAGGGCGGGCGGTGTAAAAACTGCTACTGAGGTTATTTCCGAGGAGAACAAGACGGCGATCACTATTCGCTGTCAGAAAAATCTCCTTGTGGAGATGATCGAGGATATGTGCAGGGCGGTTCTTTCCCTTGCCATGGAGACGGGGGAAATTTCTCGTGGAGTGCCTGAGATCACTGCGGCGTTCAAGGACAGCGTTATTATTGACGATAACACCATGATCGAAAATAACATCAATCTTGTAGCGGCGGGTCTCAAGTCGAAGGTTTCGGCTATTATGGAGATCATGAAGTGTGATGAAGAGACGGCGAGGACTGAGCTTGAGAGGATAAACGCCGAGAGTGCGGTTGCAGGCATTTCGGGCGGTGAGGGATTCGGTGATATGAATGACGAGGGAGCAGTATGACGAGCTTTCCGCTCCGCTTGTGAGGACGCTGCTTGACATGGAGGACGATATCCTC
Organism: Oscillospiraceae bacterium; assembly: GCA_018110855.1. GTDB lineage: Bacteria > Bacillota > Clostridia > Oscillospirales > Ruminococcaceae > Huintestinicola. The sequence goes on along the minus strand of JAGBFZ010000345.1, from coordinate 1,118 downwards.
AGAGAAATTGCGGCGCAGCTTGCAAAGGATGGCAAGGTTTCGGACACTTCAAAATGGCGCATTCGTCAGCTTGCAAGGTCGGGACGGTTTGACAAGCGTGCGGCTTCGATAATTGACGGGTATTCGGAAGTCCAGAACGGACAGGCGCTTGACATGGTTCTTGCGGCAGCTCAGACCGAGATAGGATATCTTGACAATGCTGTGCAGGCGGCAAATGCTGCGGGGCTTTCCGAATATTTCTCGGATATTCCTGCGGAAACTTCTGCTCTGAATGCGGCTAAGGCTTTTCAGAGGCAGGCGGCAAGTGACCTTAATCTTGTGAACACGGTCATGAAATACAAGGCAGGCTCTTCCTTTGTGAATGCGGTCAATTCCGTTTACCGTGAATCGAAGAAGAGCAGGCAGGACGTTCTTGATGTTATGGGAAAATCGTCCGCTAAGGTCGTTATGGGGCATATGTCCTTGCAGGAAGCAACACGCAAGACCATACGGGAGCTTGCTCGGAAGGGCATTCCCGCTTTTACAGACAAGCTGGGACGGGAATGGTCTCCCGAGGCTTATATCATGATGGATATGCGCTCGACCCTTGCAAATACGGCGAGGGCGGCGCAGGATATGCGGTGCGATCAGTACGGCATACAGCTTATTGAGGTCTCCTCACATATGGGGGCACGTCCGTTATGTGCTCCGTATCAGGGCAGGATTTTCAGCCGTGACGGTTCCAAAGGCATTACCACAGACGGGGCAGGCGGTAAGATATATTACACTCCCCTTTCCGAAACAAGCTACGGTCAGCCTGCGGGGCTTTTCGGCATAAACTGCGGGCACGTTCAATATCCTTTTGCCACGGGCATAAATTTTCAGAGGTATTTTCCTTATCCCGAGGAAGAAAATGCTGAGAGATACAAGCAGTTTCAGCGGCAGAGAGCTATGGAGAGGGATATCAGAGCAACAAAAAGAGAGTGCATGATGTTCAATGAGACGGGCGACAAGGAAGCTTTTGACAAGGCTTCCGTGCGGCTTAAGGCGCAGAAGAAAAAGTATTCCGATTACTGCAAGGATACGGGGCTGAAACAGCATAATGACCGCACTCAGGTTTACGGGTTTGACAGGTCGGT
>JAGBFZ010000344.1 GCA_018110855.1 Oscillospiraceae bacterium | reverse complement strand
TGTCCGAATCAGTCGGAAACGTAAGGAAGAAGAGCGATATGTCTTGCTCTCTTGATAGCAACAGTAAGCTCTCTCTGGTGATATGCACAGGTGCCTGTAACTCTTCTGGGAAGAATCTTGGAACGCTCTGTCATGCACTTTTTGAGTCTTGCAGTATCCTTGTAATCTATCTTCTCCACTCTGTCAGCGCAGAACATACAAACCTTCTTGCGGGTTCTCTTAGCGCCGCGGGGAGCTCTTTCTCTATCCTTTTCCATGAATGAAACCTCCTTATTATAGAATAATGGTAATTACCTGCCGATCAGAACGGCAGATCGTTGTCGCTGATGACTTCTTCAAAATCGCTCAGATCTCCGACGGCAACCGAAGGAGCGGGAGCTGACTGCTGATATGCAGGCTGTCCCTGAGCAGACTGTGAATAGCCACCCTGACCGCCGTAATTGTTCTGCTGATTGTAGTTGTTGTTATAACCGCCCTGCTGATATCCGCCGCCCTGTCCGTTATTCTGAGGCTTATCCCCTGCAAAATACACGGAATCAACATATACATCAGTAGTATAATGTCTCACATCAGGGTGATTTCTATCATCATAGGAGCCTGTGCGGAGATTGCCCTCCACGCAAATCATTCTGCCTTTTGAAAAGTACCTGCTGATAAATTCAGCCTGCTGACGCCATGCAATACAGGTGATAAAATCAGCCTGTCTTTCACCGCCCTGCGGAACAAAATTTCTATCAACGGCAATTGTAAATCGACATGAATTAACTCCCGAATTTGTCTGACGAAGCTCGGGGTCGGCAGTAAGTCTGCCCATAAGAATAACCTTGTTCAGCATAATAAAACTGCCTCCTTCAGATAAACAAAAAACAATCAGTCCTTGTTAATTACTTAACAGTGATCAGTGAACGCATAACGCCCTCTGTGATCTTGAGTACACGGTCAAGCTCAGCAGGGAAATCGGGAGCAGAAGTGAAGCTGTAAAGAACATAGTAGCCCTCTGTCTGGTCGTCAATCTCGTAAGCAAGCTTCTTCTTGCCCCACTCATCAACAGACTCAACTGTACCAGCCTCTGCCATCATGCCCTTGAACTTCTCAACAAGAGCCTTGATACCGTCCTCACCCTGTTTCAGGCTGAAAACTACCATTGCTTCATAGGTTTCGTTAACTTTTGCCATTTATAAGCACCTCCTCTTGGATTACGCCCGCACTTCCAATGTGTGGACGAGGATAACAGAATTTATTATACCACCCGCACTGCCGTTTGTCAAGGGAATATTCCCAATGTGTGAAAACTCAAATGTAAATTTTTTGTAAACACGCACTGAATAATACCCCATTATCCATTTTTTTCCGACTTCACTCACCATTGACAAGAATATGGAAAATGAGTTATAATATAGTTAGTCGATTTGCATATACCCGAAAGGATCAAATATGAAATATAATATATTTAAAAAAACAGCATCCCTGCTGCTTGCTCTCTCCCTCACCTGCGGCTGTACCGCAGTAACGGACGAGCTTCCCGATAATTACACCGAGACAGATCTTATCACCGAGACAAAAACATTTTCCTCTGAAACAACAACAACAGAGCAAAGCACTATTCCAACATCGGAAGCCTCCTCCGAAACAACCGTATCCGAAGAAACAGAATTATCCGAAGGATCGGACATATCGGAGAATACTGCCTCCATAACCACCGAGACCTCTTCTCCCCCGTCATCGGAAACAGAGACCGAAGCCGCTGAGACCGTCTCCGAAACACAGTTTGTCCCCGGAACTCTCCCCACCGAAGCATCTCAGACCATTGCAACTGCTCCATCAATAACCATCGTCACAATCCCCACTATCACACAGTCTTCTGAGACTGCATCCCTGACTGCTTCGGCAGAAACAGAAAGCTATTATCCGCAAAGCAGCTATTACCCTCTGAACTTTGATCGTCAGAAGGCGGTGTGGGTGTCCTATTTAGAGTATGACCGCATAATGCGGGATTCGGACGAAGCCGCCTTCACCAATGCTCTGAACGCCTGCTTTGACAACATATCCTCTCTTGGCTGCAATACCGTATATTTTCAGGTGCGTGTCTACGGAGACGCATATTATGAATCATCACTTTTCCCCAAGGGAGACAGGCTCACAGGCGATTACGATCCTCTTGAGATAGCCGTAAGATCTGCCCATGACCGAGGACTTTCAATTCACGCATGGATAAATCCTATGCGCTTGATGACCGATTCCCAGATGAAAAGCTATCCTCAGAGCTACAAGATCGGCGAATGGTATTCAGACCCCTCCAAAAACGGCAAATACATCGTAAATTCTGCAGGAAGATGGTACATAAATCCCGCATATGCCGAAACAGTATCCCTTATATGTGACGGTATCAGTGAGATAGTCACCGCCTATGACGTTGATGGCGTACAGATAGACGATTATTTCTATCCCACCACCAATGAATCCTTTGACAGCGCCGCCTATGCCTCCTCAGGCACATCCTTGAGCCTTGCAGACTGGCGCAGGGACAACGTTACAAAAATGGTGCGCAGGATGTACGATGCTGTCCATTCTGCAAATCCGAAGGTCCTTTTCGGAATATCCCCGCAGGGCAATACCGATAATAATTTCAACGATCTCTATGCAGATATCTATACATGGTGCAGCACATCGGGCTGCTGCGATTATATCTGTCCGCAGATATATTTCGGCTTTGAAAATACTGCTCAGCCTTATGCGGAAACGGTAGATAAATGGGATAAGCTCGTCACAAGTCCCGATGTGAAGCTGGTGATAGGTCTCGCCGCATATAAATCGGGAACCGAGGACAAATATGCAGGAAACGGTGTTCGTGAATGGATCAGCTCAAACGATATCCTTGCCCGTCAGCGGGAGCTTACTGATATATATAATGCAGGCTATGCCTTCTTCAGATATGACTCTCTGTTTCTCCCCGCCCCTGCCGTTGCAGCAAGCGTAAGCGCAGAGCTGAATAATCTAAAAGCACAGCAGTAATTATAAAAAAATTTTGGGGACAAGGATAACACAATTTTCCTTGTCCCCGAATCTTTTATTGATTTCCCTTTATCTTGTCAAGAGTGTTTTTCTCAAGCCTTGAGACCTGCGCCTGAGAGATACCTATTTCCCTTGCGACCTCCATCTGTGTGTGACCTCTCAGAAAGCGCAGATAAAGTATCTTCTTTTCCCGCTCGTTCAGAGATACAAGTGCCTCCTTAAATGAAAGCTCATCTATCCACCCATCAGAATCATTTCCGTCTCCGATCTGATCAAGAATGAACAGCGTATCACCGGAATCGGAATAAACCGGCTCATACAGCGAAACGGGATCGGAAATGCTCTCAAGAGCTGTCACCACATCTGCCTTTGGAACGTCAAGTCTTTCTGCAATTTCTCTGATGTCAGGTTCTTTTCCAAGCTGCGCCGTCAACGCCTCTTTTGCCTGCATTGCCCGATATGCAAGATCACGCAGGCTTCGGGATATGCGTATTGGTGTATTGTCCCGAAGATAGCGTTTCAGTTCACCTGATATCATTGGAATGACATACAGCGGTTGAAAAAATTAAAATGCGTATTTAATAGAAATCTTAGTGTCGGTAATTTCTATCCTTTCAATACAAATTCCGATAGCCTTCCGTTTGTCCTTTATGCTCATACTATTCCAGCTGTCTTCAATGGTGGCGATGGTCTTGTTTTTCTCGTTGAGGTCATTGACCACAGCGCTGAGTTTCTTTTCATTTTCAATCTGTCGGGATATCTCGGCAAGCTCATTTTTGTTCTCGTTAATTGTCTCAAGCAGGATATCGTCTCCGCCAGCGGCATAGAGATTATACAGGCGCTTTATTCGTCCAGATACCACATCGTATTTCTGTTGCAAGGTCTGCAAAGCCGAAGCCTTGACATTCAGAGACCTATCAATGCGCTTGTTCTGCCTTGTGTAGTTGAAAAGGTCCTTTATAACTGCATCTTCCACATCACAGGCGTCAAGCTTTAAGTTATCACAGTCGGGGTCAACCACAAATTCGGGGCGGCTGTGCTGCTGTGAACAGCAGTAAATTTTCAGCCCGTCTTTTCCCCACTTCTGATATCTCATTCTCGCACCGCATTTTCCGCAGTAGACAAAACCTGTCAGCAGATACGATGATGTAACCATACCCTTGGTGGAACGTTTTCTGCGTTCTTCCCGAACCGCATTCCACGTCTGCTCGTCAATGATAGGCTCATGGCGTCCGTCGATTATTTCGCCGTTGAAGTTTATTTTTCCAAGATATGTTACTCGGTCAAGGATATTCGTAATATGCCTGTCACCCGCAACGTCAAACATCTTTGCGAGCTGAGTTGTGGAATAGCCTTGGAGATAAAGGTCAAATATCTGCCTTACGTCTTCGGCGTGTTCATTGGGAACGAGTA
>JAGBFZ010000343.1 GCA_018110855.1 Oscillospiraceae bacterium | reverse complement strand
GCTTGTTCTGTATCTCAGACGACCGATAAGCTTGATAAGCTCGTGGTTAAGACCGTGTACGTTGGTTTCCAGAACGGCTCTTTCGCCCTCCTGCTTGATCTTATGCTCGACCTCACGCTTAGCCTTATCGACCATTTCCTCGATGCGGGTGGGGTGGATACGTCCGTCGGCAATAAGCTTTTCAAGGGCGATCCTTGCGACCTCACGCCTTGCGGGGTCAAAGCAGGAAAGTGTGATAGCCTCGGGTGTATCGTCGATAATAAGGTCAACACCTGTGAGAGTTTCAAGTGTCCTGATGTTGCGTCCCTCACGTCCGATAATGCGTCCCTTCATATCGTCATTGGGCAGGGGGACAACTGAAACCGCAGTTTCGGAAACCTGGTCTGCGGAGCATTTGGCAATAGCAAGGGAGATAAGATCTCTCGCCTTTTCCTCGGCTTCGTCCTTGACCTGCTGTTCGTAATTCTGTATCATTACTGCCTTGTCGTGAGCAAGCTCATTTTCCAGCATGGACATAAGGTGCTCCTTTGCCTGGTCCATGGTATAGCCGGAAATTTCCTCCAGCCGCTGCATCTGAGCCTGCTTGACATTCTCAGCCTCCGCAAGCCTTTCCTCGGCAGCCTTTATCTTGTTGTGAAGGACCTCTTCCTTCTTTTCCAGATTGTCGGTCTTTTTGTCAAGATTTTCTTCCTTCTGCTGGATACGTCGTTCCTGACGTGAGATCTCGCTGCGCCTGTCCTTTATCTCTCTGTCCAGCTCGGAACGGCTCTTATGTATCTCGTCCTTTGCCTCGACCAGAGCGATCTTTTTCTTGTTTTCAGCTTCCTTGGCAGCGTCCTCAACAATTCGCTTAGCCTCCGCCTCTGCCGAACCGATAGCCGATTCCGCCTGCTGTTTGCGGTAATTGATCCCCAACTTGAAAAGGATAAAGCCCGAAATAGCTGCGCCGACCACAAAAGCGATGACCGCCGCTATAACTACTGTTGCTGTTGGCATGCAAATTCAACCTCCTTGTGATAAATTTTTCTCTTTTTTGGAATTTGGATATTTCTTACCACAGAGGTGCATTTTTCATCTGATAAATGGTTATTAAATTGTAAGTTGCTTATAACGTCGATTTAACAATGTATCGGCGTAAAGTGTTAAACGGTCAGCATACGAAATATTGATCTATCCGCATTTCTTAAACGTTTCACAGCAGACATAAAAATTATCCATTGTAGGGGACGGGTTCCCGTACCGCATTTTGCAGAAACAACATTTTAAATCTGCAAAACGGATATTTTTAGTCCGAATAAGTATATCTGTTTAAGAACAAAAAGCCTATCCGAATAAAGCTACCGAGGGGCATCTCCCCACGAAACGGCAGCAAGCATAATTTAAAAAAATATCTATCTGAAATCTGCTATACCTCTGCGGTCTGAATGAGCAGCAAATGTATTTGCAAACTATTCTTTTATTTTATAACATTTTCAAGCGATTGTCAAGACGATTTCAACAGTTTAACACTTATATATAATATTTCACTTGTTTTCCTGTAAAAATTGACTGTTGACAAAAACCGAAAATCGTGATAGTATAAAAAATACGGTAAACATATGGATAATCAAAATTTAGGTCAAAGTAAAATAATTTTGGTCGTTTACCTAAAATATAAAAAGCTTTGATAAGGAAGGCATTCTGCGCCGAGGTTTCAAAAGAGAGCACCCGTCAGCGGCTGAAAGCGGGAGCGGTCACCGAGCATTATGCACACCGCCTTTGAGTGCGTCCAATAAACGACGGCTTACCACCGTTAAAGGGTAGAATGAGGCTGTTTTCTTCGGGAAATCGGCGAATTTGGGTGGAAACACGGTAGAACTATCGTCCCTTATCCTGCATTTTGCGGGATAAGGGGCTTTTTATTTTCGGAAACGGGGGTATGATATGGACAAGGAAAAGGTCATAAAAACGCTGAAAAATATCGGGATATGCCTGCTTATCTATTTTGCGGCGTTTCTGCTTTCGGCGCTGTTATTCCCCATAAACAACGGCGGACTGGTTTTCCCCGTAAAGGTGATCCTGCTCTGTGCAGGCTCCGTGTTTATGACATACAGAACGGGCGGCACAATGCTCTGCCCCACAGTTTCGCTGGCGGCGGGGATAATCTCCGCAGTAAGGATCGCAGATATGGTAATGGAAGCACTTACTATGGAAAATCCCTCGGAAG
>JAGBFZ010000342.1 GCA_018110855.1 Oscillospiraceae bacterium | reverse complement strand
GTTGAGAGCTACAAGAAGAATATGTTCGCTCTCCTCGGCAAGCCCGGCTATGAGGATCAGAAATCTGCTCTTGAGGCAAAGCTCGGCAGATAAATAATTGGCTTCTACCCTGAACAGGGTGATGATATAGGGATACGGTGCTTTGACGGGGTATATCCTCAGTCAGCCTTCGGAACTGCACAGCGGCATTCCGACAGGTTTGCGCCGAGATTCCGCAAAATAATTTTCCGCCGCTGAGAATGGAGTTATTATGGTAAAGATTATTACAGGTAATAAGGGCTCAGGTAAGACAAAGATCCTCATTGACATGATCAATGCCGCTTCCCAGAATACCGACGGCTATGTTGTCTGCATTGATAAGAGCGACAAGCTCAGATACGATATCGGTCACAGCGTAAGAATCGTTGATACCGATGTTTACAGAATCTATTCCTTCGAGGCATTCTTCGGTCTCGTTGCAGGTCTTGTTGCAGGAAACTACGATATCAAGGATATTTTCGTTGATTCTATCCTCAAGGTGGGCGGTGCTGATTTCGAGGCTCTCGGCGCTCTTCTCGCTAAGATCGACAAGCTCACAGGCGATGATGTTAACGTAGTATTCACCGTTTCCGCTGATAAGGCTGATCTTCCCGAGAGCGTTACAAAGTACGCTGTCAAGTAAAAAAATATAAAAATTTTCCGCAGGCTATTGACATATCATTTTGTGTGTGATATAATATAGCTTGTGTGTTGGTGCAGGAGCGTATTATGGTTATAGGCTTAAAGCAGCTTTACGAGATCACAGGGGAAAAAACAGACATATGTTCTGAAATTTCTCCCGAAAGGCTGAATGAAATACATGGTTATAGCTTTATCGGTCCTGTTAGTCTGAAAGGCGTTGTTCAGAACCGTGCAGGGGTGGTTTCCCTTAATTACAGCACGGAGCTGACTATTTCCGCCGAATGTGACAGATGTCTCTGCGGGTTTGAACGTAGCTATTCATTTGATTTTGAGCATATTCTTGTCAGGAGCCTTAACGGTGAAAACGATGAATATGTTGTGACTGAAAATGATAAGCTTGATCTGGACGAGCTTGCGGTAAATGATATTCTGCTGCAGATGCCGACAAAGCTGCTCTGCAAGGAGGACTGCAAGGGATTGTGTCCGAAATGCGGTGCGGATCTGAACATTTCCGACTGTGACTGTGAATAACAGAAATGCTTGTTTTGTTGATTGACATATTAGCAAATATGTCAGCCAATACAAGCTGTCAGGAATTTGATTATCTTAAATGATAAGGAGGTGCTGAATAATGGCAGTACCAAAGAGAAAGGTTTCCAAGGCAAGACGTGACAAGAGACGTTCCGCTGTATGGAAGCTGGACACCCCCGCTTTTCAAGATGCTCACACTGCGGCGAGCTTACCGCTCCTCACAAGGTTTGCAAGAACTGCGGATATTACAAGGGCGTTGAGGTTATTAAGAAGGAAGCGTAATTTTGTTTCCTCAAAAAGCAGAGCAGGAGCGATCCTTCTCTGCTTTTTTCTTAAAGAGATAATTGCGGAGGTATTATGTCTGCTGAAATTACGGGCGTTACTGCCAATTCTCCTGCTGCCCGTCACGGGATAAAAAAGGGAGATATCCTTGTTTCAATAAACGGTCACAGGATAACCGATGTGCTTGATTATATGTATTATTCCTCGGAAAATACCGTCACACTGCTCCTTGAGCGGGATAATAAGCACCTCATGCTTAAAATTCGCAAGAGCGAGTATGACGATCTGGGTCTGGAATTTAACACATTTCTTATGGATAAAAAGCAGAGCTGCTGCAATAAATGCGTTTTCTGCTTTATCGACCAGATGCCTAAGGGAATGAGAAAGACCCTCTATTTCAAGGACGACGATGCCCGCTTGTCATTTTTGCAGGGAAATTATGTCACTCTTACCAATTTAAAGCAGGAGGACATTGACCGCATTATCGAAATGAAGCTGAATATCAATATTTCCGTGCATACCACCAATCCCGAGCTGCGGTGCAGAATGATGAACAACCGCTTTGCGGGGGAGAAGATAGATTATCTGAGACAGCTTGCCGATGCAGGGATATCCATGAATTGTCAGATAGTTCTCTGCCCAGGGCTTAATGACGGTGACGAGCTCAGGAGAACTCTCACCGATCTGGGCAATTTAATGCCGAACATCAGCAGTGTTGCCATTGTTCCTGTAGGGCTTACCAAATTCAGAGAGGGACTTTATCCTCTAACAATGTTTGACAAGGAAGGCGCAGGAAGGACTATTGATATCATCGAGGGGTTTCAGAAGGAATTTCTCGGAAAATACGGCACGCGTCTTGTTTTCCCGTCGGACGAGTTTTATCTCAAAGCTGAGCGTCCGCTTCCCGAAGCCGATTTTTATGAGGAATATCCTCAGTATGAAAACGGCGTAGGAATGATGCGTTCTCTCTATGATGAATTTTTTGAGGCGCTTGAGACTGCGGAATGTGAAGATATTAACCGTGATATCTCCATTGCAACAGGTGCGGCGGCCTTTGATATGATCTCAGAGCTTGCCCATGCCGCCGAGGAAAAATTCGGCATCAGGTGCAGGGTATATAAAATTATAAATCACTTTTTCGGAGAAACAATAACTGTTGCAGGGCTTCTTACTGCTCAGGATATCATTTCTCAGCTTAAAGACAAGGAGCTCGGAACGGAGCTTTTGCTGTCAAGATCAATGATAATCCATGACGGCGATCTGTTTCTTGACGATTATACAATTTCAGATACGGAAAAAATGCTTGGCGTGAAGCTGCGGTTTGCGGAAAATGACGGCGGCTCGCTTCTTGACGCCATTCTTGGAAGATAGATTTTTTGGAAGGATATAGGAAAGGAAGGTAATAAAATGCTCCCTATTCTTGCAATAGTGGGTCGTCCCAATGTGGGAAAATCCACCCTTTTCAATAAGCTGACAGGCAAGCGCCTGTCTATTGTGGAGGACACCCCCGGCGTTACCCGTGACCGCATTTATTCAAAGTGCGAGTGGCGAAACAGAGAATTTATGATAGTTGATACGGGAGGAATCGAGCCTGCCAGCGATGATATCATTCTCGCTCAGATGAGACGTCAGGCACAGGTCGCTATTGAAAAAGCTGACGTTATCGTTTTTCTCACCGACATCCGCTGCGGAGTTACCGCTGATGATTATGAGGTCGCTTCTATGCTTCAGAAAAGCGGAAAGCCCATCATTCTTGCTGTAAATAAATGCGACAGCATTGGCGAGCCTCCTCCCGAGTTCTATGAATTTTACAATCTTGGCGTGGGAGATCCCTTTGCAATTTCAGCTCAGCATGGTCACGGTTCGGGAGATCTTCTTGACGAGGTGTTCAAGTATTTTCCCGATGATGAGACCGATGAATATAATGATGAATATATCAGGGTCGCTGTTATCGGAAAGCCTAATGTTGGAAAATCATCGCTCATTAACCGCATTGCAGGAGAGGAGCGTGTTATTGTTTCGGATATCGCAGGCACCACCCGAGACGCTACCGATACCATAATTGAAAATGAAAACGGCAAATATGTGTTCATCGACACTGCGGGAATAAGAAGAAAATCCAAGGTCACCGAGAAGATCGAGCATTACAGCGTTCTCAGGGCATATATGGCTGTGGACCGCTCAGATGTGTGCATTATCGTT
>JAGBFZ010000341.1 GCA_018110855.1 Oscillospiraceae bacterium | reverse complement strand
GTCCTCAGAGCGGCAACAGCAGGGGGAGCAATGGCAATGGAGATAAACAGCGGCATAATCGAAGCGGGCATAAACGCCGATTTTGCGGTAATAGATATGCATTCACCAAATATGCAGCCCGAGAATGATATAGTCAAAAACCTTGTTTACAGCGGCTCGGGAGCAAACGTTATAATGACAGCGGTAAACGGCAATATCCTCTATGAAAAGGGAGAATTTTTCATAGGAGAGGACATTGAAGCCCTTTACGGCAAAGTGAGAAGTATCTGCGAAAGGATATTCAGATGAAGATCACAGACAAAATAACCGCCCTCAGCGGAGTAGCCGCCAAGAGGGCGGCGATTTATAATAAGCTGGGGATCGAGACCGTAGGCGACCTGATAAGCCATTACCCCAAGGACTATATCGACTATTCGGAAACGGTCAAAATAGCCGATGCCCCCGTAAATGAGCAGGCAGTCATAAAAGGATTTGTTACCCAGAAGATACCTGCCGCAAGGATAAGACAGGGGCTTGTGATATATAAGGTAATTGTTGATGACGGCAGCGATACCCTTACAGTGGTGCTTTACAATAACCGCTTTGCCTATGAAGCCCTTGAAAAGGATAAGGAATACCGCCTTTTCGGACGTGTAACGGGGGGCTTTACCCGCAAGGAAATGAACACCCCTCAGATAATTCCCGCCGAGGAAACAAGGCTTATCCGCCCGAAATACTCCCTTACCGAGGGACTCACTGCCCAGATGGTGATAACCAATATGACCGAGGCTCTCAGATCTGTCTCGGAGCAAATAGAGGAATTTATCCCCGATGATATCAGGCAGAGGTATGAGCTTTGCACCGAGGAATACGCCTGTCGGAATATCCATTTTCCCGAGTCCTCCCACGCAGCGGAAATATCCCGCCGCAGACTTGGCTTTGACGAGCTTCTTATCATGCAGTGCGCCATGGGACTCATGCGTGACCGCAGCAGAGAGACCACAGGCTGTCCCATGAAAATGAAGGATATCGCAGAATTTGAAGCCTCCCTCCCCTTTGAGATGACAGGAGCGCAGAAAAAAGCCTGCGGTGAAATATTTTCCGATATGTGCGGACAGACCCCTATGAACAGGCTTGTGCAGGGAGATGTAGGCTCGGGAAAAACAGCCGTTGCCGCAGCCGCATGCTGGCTCGCAGCTGAGAATGGCTGTCAGTCAGCCCTGATGGCTCCCACAGAGATACTTGCAAGGCAGCATTATGCCACCTTAAAGGGCTTTCTTGAGCCAATGGGCATAAAGGTGGGCTGTCTCACAGGCTCCATGACCCAAAAGAAGAAAAACGAGATAAAAGCGGAGCTTTCAAGCGGCGAGATAAACGTGATAACAGGAACCCACGCCCTTATCTCCGAAAGCACCGAATTTAAGCGGCTCGGTCTTGTAATAACCGACGAGCAGCACCGCTTCGGAGTAAATCAGCGAAAGCTCTTTGCAATGAAGGGCGAAAAGCCCCATAAGCTGGTAATGTCCGCCACCCCCATACCAAGAACTCTCTCACTGATAATCTACGGCGACCTTGATATATCTATAATAAACGAGCTCCCGAAAGGACGTCAGCCCGTGGAGACCTATGCCGTCACAGGAAAGCTCCGCAGCAGAGCATTAGGCTTTGTGAAAAAGGAGCTTGACGCAGGGAGACAAGGCTATATCGTCTGCCCCATGGTCGAGGAGACCGATGCGGCAGGAGAGCTTCAGGCAGCAAAGCATATGCGGAAAGGATAGCCGAGGGAGAGCTTAAAGGCTATTCAATAGGGCTTCTCCACGGCAAAATGCTCCCTGCGGAAAAGGATGCGGTAATGGCTGATTTCAAGGACGGAAAAATTCAGCTTCTTGTGTACACCACCGTAATTGAAGTCGGCGTGGACGTGCCAAACGCAACAGTGATAATGATAGAAAGCTCCGACCGCTTCGGACTTTCTCAGCTTCATCAGCTCCGAGGACGTGTAGGAAGAGGAAAATATAAATCCTCCTGCATACTTCTCACCGACAACGCCACCGAGGAAACAAGAGCAAGGCTCAAAATAATGTCCTCCCTCCATGATGGCTTTGCAATAGCCGAGGAGGACTTAAAAATGCGCGGCGGCGGAGACTTTTTCGGCAGCAGACAAAGCGGACTTCCTCCTTTAAAGATAGCCGACCTCTATAATGACAGGGAGCTTCTCGGAGACACATCACATGCAGCAAAGGAGCTTCTGAAAGCCTCCCCCGACCTTTCGGAATACCCGAAGCTGAAAGAAAAAGCCCTTGCCCTTATAAATGAAAACGGCTCGGAAGGAATGAACTGATAATATGGAGATAGTCGAATATAACAGCAAATATCATAATGAGCTTATCTGTTTTCTTGAAAAATGCCTTCCCGAATCGGGACGGGAGCTTGATATAAAAGGGCGGCACAAGGCTTATTCGGACGTTGAAAATATTACTTAAAATTCTGGTGTCTGTTCGATAATGAAAATATCATAGGCGCTGTGGCGGTAAAAGAGCTGAATACAGACAGCTGTGAATTAAAATCTCTCTATCTGCTCAAGGAATATCACGGCAGAAAGCTTGGCTACAAGCTTTTGAAAACTGCCGCCTGCTATGCAGAATCGGCAGGATATAAAAGGATGTATCTTGACACTTTTTCCACAAGCACCCGTGCCGTGAGTCTGTATGAAAAGGCAGGCTTTGTATATACGGAAAGATACAATGATAATTATGCGGCTGATGTTTTCATGGTTTTGAATTTTTCGGACCACTAAGCTGATGCCGCTGAATTAAGGAGCAAATAAAAAATGAAATACTACATAGCCGATGCATTCACCGATAAAATATTCAGCGGAAATCCCGCAGGAGTATGCATACTCGACAGTGAGCTTCCCGCCGAAGCAATGCAAAAGATCGCCTTTGAAAATAACCTTTCCGAAACCGCCTTTGTGCGCAGAACGGGAGACGTATTCTCTCTGCGATGGTTCACCCCGGGCTTTGAGATAGATCTCTGCGGTCATGCGACACTGGCAGCAGCTCATATCGTGATGGAGCAACTTGAACGGGATATGGAGACCGTCCGTTTTGAAACTGTAAGCGGCGAGATCGCTGTCAGCCGAAAGGACGGGCTGTATGAAATGAGCTTCCCCCTCCGCAAGCCAAAGAAGATAGAAGTCACGGAGAGGATCTCCGCAGCTCTGGGCTTTGCCCCGAGGGAAATATATTCAGACCGCGATCTATATGCGGTAATGGACAGCGAAGCGCAGGTAAAAAGCTATGTTCCCGATTATGAAAAGCTGAGCAGTCTTGATGAATGGATGGGCATAGCAGTCACAGCCAAGGGGGAAAGCTGTGATTTTGTATCGAGATTTTTCTGTCCCGAGCTGAAGCTCGAGGATCCCGTAACAGGCTCCTCCCACAGCTCACTTGTTCCGCTGTGGAGCGAAAAGACGGGCAAAAAGGAATTTACCGCAAAGCAGCTTTCACGTCGGGGCGGAACGCTTTTCTGCAAGCTCTGCGATAACAGCGTAATGATCTCGGGAAGGGCAGCGCTGTATCTTGAGGGAGAGATACTGCTGTAATTTTCGGCGTCATATATATTATAGCACAAATGTGCTGTTTTGTCAACCCCTTTTGAAAAATGTTTTCGGGCTTTCGGGAAAAAATTTAACCCGGAAGCCCATTTTTGCACCCATTTGCAAAGTATGACGGAATTTGGATAAATTTTTTACGCATATTCTGTTGACACAGCGGCAAAAAAGGTGTATTATTATACTTGAGTATATGTGTGCTTACGATTATGAAGCAATGCTGAAAGGAGCGGAGAAAATCTCCGCATGAGGATAATATATGTATTTCGGAAGCGTAAAATTTTTCAGACACCTTATATTATCGGTGGTATTCGGCTGGATAGGCATCGCCACTCTTCTTGCGGTGTTTTTCGGCGTGAAATGCCACAGGCTTGAAAACGAAGAGAAGCCGCCCAAAACCATT
>JAGBFZ010000340.1 GCA_018110855.1 Oscillospiraceae bacterium | reverse complement strand
GTTGTAGCCACAATAATTTTACCCGAAGTATCTTCTTCCGTCTTTCCCTCACAGCCGGCAAAAGCCGAAACTGTCGCACATACTGTCAGAGCCGTTATAAATCTTAAAAATTTTCTCATATTTTTCCTCCGATGATAATTTTTTATTCCCCGTAAATCCCTGAATATTTCTATTATACTATCATATCCTGTTTCAGTCAATTGTAAAATCAGTGTAAAATCAGAAAAAAGCGATTTTTTGTGTACATTCTACAATTTTTTATTACAAAAATACTGCCGGACAAAAATATCCGGCAGTTGATTTATTATATTTTCGTTATGTCAACAAGTTCAACGTCATTTATTGTGCGTCCCGATTCAAGAACCTTTACAAGTGATTTTGCCGTATCAATCGCCGTGAGACTGCATATTGAACGCTCTATTGATTTACGTCGCATCTTAACGCTGTCACGTTCAGGCAGTCTGCCCTTTGCGGAAGTCGATATCACATAGTTGATTTTACCGCTTTCAAGAAGTGTAACAACATTCGGTTCACCGTCAGAAATCTTGCGTACAAGGTTAGAGGCTATCATATTTCTTGTAAGAACACTCTGCGTGCCTGAAGTTGCATAGAGTTCAAAGCCCATACGTTCAAACTTGTCGGCAATCGGTAAAATTTCCTGTTTGTCCGTATCACGCACGGAAATAAGCACACCGCCCTCACGTTTCAGGTCAAAGCCTGCCGCAATAAGACCCTTTAACAGTGCATCTTCAAGATTTCTGCCTATTCCGAGACATTCACCCGTTGACTTCATTTCAGGACCAAGCATTGTGTCAACGTCCGTCAGTTTTTCAAAACTGAATACGGGAACTTTTACGGCTACATAATCGCCCGCGGGATAGAGTCCGCTCTGGTATCCCATATCTTTGAGTTTAGCACCGAACATTATTTTAGTCGCAATGTCAACCATTGGTATACCTGTAACTTTGCTTATATACGGCACTGTTCTTGACGAACGTGGGTTAACCTCAATAACATATACTTCATGATTATACACAACATACTGTATATTTACAAGTCCGATAACATTGAGTTCCTTTGCGAGTTTTCTTGTGTACTCAACTATGATTCTCTTGATTCTGTCCGAAAGATGCTGTGCAGGATATATTGAAATAGAGTCACCCGAATGTACGCCCGCACGTTCAATATGTTCCATGATACCGGGGACAAGGGAATCTTCACCGTCACATATAGCGTCAACTTCAACTTCCGTACCCATCATATACTTATCAATAAGCACGGGGTTTTCAATCATATGACTTGTGATAATTCCCATGTATTCGATAACATCTTCTTTTGAATGGGCAATAATCATGTTCTGTCCGCCGAGAACATACGACGGTCTGAGAAGTACAGGGTATCCCAAATCTTCGGCAGCAACTATAGCTTCTTCCGTTGTCATGACGGTGTGACCCTTCGGACGTGGTATACCGCATTTTTCAAGTATTTCGTCAAAACGTTCCCTGTCCTCTGCCGCATCAATCATATCTGCGGACGTGCCGAGAATCTTAACGCCCATATCAGATAAGTGACGTGTAAGTTTTATTGCAGTCTGTCCGCCGAACTGTACAACAACACCATAAGGCTTTTCTGTCTCTATAATTGACTCAACATCTTCCTTTGTGAGAGGGTCGAAATAAAGTCTGTCACCCGTGTCGAAATCCGTTGAAACGGTTTCGGGGTTGTTGTTGCATATTACAGCCTCGTAACCGAGTTCTTTAAGTGTCCACACACAATGCACGGAACAGTAGTCAAATTCAATACCCTGACCGATTCTTATAGGACCTGAACCGAATACTATAACTTTCTTCTTGCCTGAGTTCTGACGTTCGATAAATTCTTCCGCTTCGTTCTCGTCGTCGAAAGTCGAATAGAAATAAGGAGTTTCAGCCTTGA
Organism: Oscillospiraceae bacterium; assembly: GCA_018110855.1. Lineage (GTDB taxonomy): Bacteria > Bacillota > Clostridia > Oscillospirales > Ruminococcaceae > Huintestinicola. Next base: position 7,206 of record JAGBFZ010000340.1, on the reverse strand, counting down.
ACTCACCTGCACACGTATCGACCATTTTATAAACCGCACTCTTATGCATCGGGCATTTCTGTCCCGAAATTCTTTCAATCGTGCTGTCAAGATAACCGTACTGTTTAGCGGTATTGTACTTATCTTCCGTCAGTTCACCGTCGGCAAGCCATTTTTCAAGCTCAACAAGATTGAGTAACTTATATAAAAACCAGTTATCAATCATTGTTATTTCGTGGATTTCTTCGGGAGTGATGCCACGTTTGAGAGCCTCAAAGACTGTGAATGAACGTTCGTCATCAACAATGTGAAGTCTTTCACGTATTTCATCTGTTGAATATTTTTCAAGTTTTTTGAGATTCATTGTATCAAGTCCGAGTTCAATCGAACGTACCGCTTTCATAATAGCCTGCTCAAAGCTTGTACCGATTGCCATGACTTCGCCCGTCGCTTTCATCTGAGTGCCGAGCGTTCTCTTTGCATACACAAACTTGTCAAATGCCCACTTGGGAAATTTAACAACAACGTAGTCAAGTGCAGGTTCAAAACAAGCATAGGTTTTACCCGTAACCTGATTTATAATCTCGTCAAGAGTGTAACCTATGGCAATTTTTGCGGCTGTCTTTGCAATAGGATAACCCGTAGCCTTTGAAGCAAGTGCAGATGAACGGGAAACTCTTGGATTTACCTCGATTACCGCATATTCAAATGAAGTGGGGTGCAGAGCAAACTGACAGTTGCAGCCGCCCTCGACTTTAAGCTCGGAGATAATGTTCAGAGCGGCAGTTCTGAGCATCTGATATTCCTTGTCCGTAAGGGTAACAGCAGGAGCGATAACAATTGAATCACCCGTATGAACGCCCACAGGGTCAAAATTCTCCATTGAGCAGACGGTGATAACATTTCCCTTGCTGTCACGGATAACCTCAAACTCAATTTCCTTCCAGCCGCTAATGCATTTCTCAACAAGTATCTGAGTGATGGGAGAAAGTCTCAGACCGTTTGTGGCGATGTCAATAAGCTCCTCCTCGTTGTAAGCGATACCGCCGCCTGTGCCGCCAAGCGTAAAGGCAGGACGGACAATAACGGGATAATCAATTACTTTAGCAAATTCCACAGCATCGGGAACAGTCTCTACTACCTTTGATGGAATAACAGGCTCGCCTATTTTCTCCATGGTGTCCTTGAAAGCCTGTCTGTCCTCTGCCTTGTGAATAGTCTCGGGATTTGCGCCGAGGAGCTTCACATTATTCTCCTCAAGGAAACCGCACTCGGCAAGCTGCATTGAAAGGGTAAGACCTGTCTGACCGCCGAGGGTGGACAGAATACTGTCGGGTTTCTCTATCTTAATAATTTTCTTGACAACATCAAGAGTAAGCGGCTCGATATAAACCTTGTCCGCCATAGCCTTATCAGTCATGATAGTAGCGGGGTTTGAGTTAATTAGAACGACCTCAAGACCCTCCTGCTTGAGCGCGCGGCATGCCTGAGTACCCGCATAGTCAAATTCGGCAGCCTGTCCGATAATAATGGGACCCGAGCCGATAACAAGAACCTTTTTAATATCACTGCGAAGCGGCATCTTACTCAGCCTCCTTTGAGGATTTTATCATATCAATAAATTCATCGAAGAGATAAGCGGTGTCCTGAGGACCTCCGCAGGCTTCGGGGTGGAACTGAACGGTAAAGCATGGGAATTTCTTATATCTCACGCCCTCGCAGGTTCCGTCATTGGCATTCTTATGGGAAACCTCGCCCACCTCGGGATCAATGCTGTCATTTATGACAGCATATCCGTGATTCTGCGATGTAACGAAGGTTTTGTCAAGAGCGATATCAACAACAGGCTGATTTGCACCTCTGTGACCGTACTTGAGCTTTTCGGTCTTAGCTCCGTTTGCCAACGCCATAAGCTGATGACCGAGACAGATACCGAAAACGGGAATATTATATTCCTTAATCTTTTTAAGATTTTCAATGACCTCAGTATTTTCGGCAGGATCGCCGGGACCGTTTGAAAGCATTATTCCGTCGGGATTCATAGCTCTGACCTCTTCCGCAGGAGTACCCGCAGGAACAACGGTAACATTGCAGCCTCTCTTCACAAGCTCTCTTCTTATGTTGAACTTGTAGCCGAAATCATACAGAACAACATTATACAGAGGATCCTCCGCCTTGAACACTTCAGGCTCCTTAACTGTAACGGACTTCACCGCATTTCTGATTGAAAATTCATTTATCTGACGAAGCAGCTCGTCCTTTTTTTCATAAACGTGTTCTGTGGTGATAACGCCGTTCATAACGCCGCTTTCACGGATGATCCTTGTAAGACATCTGGTGTCGATGGAGTGGATACCGATGATACCGTGTTTTTTCAGAAACTGGTCCACATTGCCCTCGCATCTGAAATTTGAGGGAGAATTGCACCATTCTCTCACAATATAGCCGCTTACGCAGGAGCCTTTGGATTCGTAATCCGAATCATTGACACCGTAGTTACCGATAAGCGGGAAGGTCTGAGTAACGATCTGACCGAAGTAGCTGGGGTCTGATAAGGTTTCTTCATAGCCGGTCATACCCGTTGCAAAGACGATCTCTCCTATGGACGTTCCCTTTGCACCAAAGGAATAGCCCTCGAATATCCGTCCGTTGGCAAGCATAACATAAGCCTTGTCTCCCATATTGAATAAAGACATAAGTTATCCTCCTAAATAATAGATTGCCGAAAATCGGCTGAAAAATCAATCAAGCTCAGGAGCCTTTATCTGAGGAATGTGAGAGGTGATATCCTCCTTCATTCTCAAAACCTCCCGTCTTGCAGCAGCAGCATAATCCTGCTCTCCGCAGCCTTCCTTTTTGTATGCGCACATTACGGCTCTTGAGGAATTGACAATAGCACCCAGACCATTCTTGTCAAAGCCTACGGCAACACCCTCAGCGCCGCCGCCCTGTGCTCCGTAGCCGGGAACTAAGAAGAATGTGTGAGGGAGCTTTTCTCTCATCTCTGCAAGCATAGCGGGATAGGTAGCGCCCACAACAGCACCAACAGCAGAGTAGCCATATTTTCCGATGGAGTCAGCGCCCCATTGTTCACACATATCGCCCATAGTCTCATAAATGGTCTTGCCGTCGCAGAGACGTCTGTCCTGAAGCTCACCTGAGGACTTGTTGGATGTTTTTACAAGCACGAAAATGCTGCCGCCTGTTTTAAGTGCGGGAGCGATACCGTCAGTGCCAAGATAACCGTTAACCGTAAGTGAATCCGCACCGAAGGGAGCCTCTTTTTCTCCGAAAACATCGGTTGTACCGAGATATGCAGCGGAATAAGCCTCCATTGTTGCGCCGATATCGTTTCTCTTGCCGTCAAGGATAACATACATACCCTTTGACTGCGCATACTTGATGGTCTTGTAAAGTGCCTTTACGCCGTAATAGCCGTACATCTCATAATAAGCCGCCTGAGGCTTTACAGCTGGAACAACATCATAAATTGCATCAATAATGCCCTTGTTGAACTTGTAAAGAGCCGCAGCAGCAGCCTTGAAGCCTGCGCCGTGCTTAGCAACGCACTTTTCCTTGATATATTCGGGAATATATTCAAGCTTTGGGTCAAGTCCCACTACAGTGGGGTTCTGAGTTTCGATTATTTTGTCAATAAGTCTGTCAAATGACATACTATCACTCCTTTTCAATGCTGACGGATATTCGTAAATTACCTTGCCTCCCGAAACGGTGAGAACCACTTTTCCCGTAAGCTTCTCACCCTTAAAAACGCTGTTTCGTGATCTGGAAGCAAATTTTGCAGGATCAACTGTCCATTCCCTGTTAAGGTCTGCTATCATGAAATCTGCCTTCGCGCTTTTTTCAATACGGACTTCTTCAATTCCGAGAAGCCGTCTGGGTGCCGCAGACATCAGAGTTACAAGCCTTGTAACAGGAAGACCTCCCTTTTTGCATAATGCAGTATATGAAGCGGCGAATGAGGTCTCAAGACCCACAACACCGTTGGGAGCTTTAAGAAAATCGGATTTCTCCTCGGGACTGTGAGGAGCGTGATCGGTAACAATGCAGTCGATAGTGCCGTCATAGACACCCTCGAGTATAGCCTGTACGTCCGCTTTTTCTCTCAGAGGAGGATTCATGCGGAAATCAGCGTCTCTTGCAAGCAGCTTTTCATCGGTAAACATGAAGTAATGGGGAGCAGTCTCGCAGGTAATACGGACTCCCCTTTTCTTGGCGTCTCTGATGATATCCACACTGCCCCTTGTTGAAACATGGCAGATGTGTATCCTTGCGCCGCAGGAATCTGCAAGAGCTATCTCACGGGCGGTAATGCTGTCCTCTGAAGCTCTGTCCATGCCCTTGACACCAAGTTTTTCGGAGGTTTTTCCCTTATTCATGATACCGCCGTTTATAATGGCAAGGTCCTCACAGTGGGAAGCTACAAGCATGCCATTATCATTGGACTTTTCCAGAGCGCTTCGCATAAGCTCCGCATTCTCCACAGGTCTGCCGTCATCTGAGATCATTTTTATCCCCGCTCTGACATATTCATCATAATCGGCAGCCTCTGCGCCGTTCATACCCTTTGTGACCGAGCATACGGGATAAACTCTCACTCCCGTAGGCTCTGCCTTTTTTATCATATAATCCGCGATATCAGCACTGTCGCATACAGGTTTTGTATTAGGCATACAAGCCACAGCGGTAAATCCGCCTGCTGCCGCTGCCGCACAGCCCGAAACTATATCTTCCTTATAGGTAAGCCCCGGGTCTCTGAAATGAACGTGAATGTCGCATAGCGCAGGAAAAGCTGCATATCCCCCGCAGTCAAAAACCAGATCTGCGTCCTCGGAAATATTCTCCGCAACATCTGCGATCCTGTCTCCGTCAACAAGAATATCTGCCTTAATTGCCTCCTTTTCGCTGTATACTGTCAGATTTTTGTAAAGAGTCCTCATTTATTCATCCCTTTCAAAACAGCCTCGTTTTCTAAAATAACCACCTTATCACAGTCATCTGCCTCGGTGACCATGACCTTTACGGTCTCCTCACGGGAGGTAGGAACATTTTTGCCCACATAATCGGGTCTGATAGGCAGCTCTCTGTGACCTCTGTCCACAAGAACTGCAAGCTGGATATTTCTCGGTCTGCCTCGGCTCATAACAGCGTCAATGGCAGCTCTGCAGCTTCGTCCCGTAAAAATGACATCGTCCACAAGAATAACCTTTTTGTCCCTTACATCAAAAGAAACAGAGGACCTGTCGCTGTCGGAAGCCTTGATATCATCACGATAAGCGGTGATATCAAGGATCCCCACAGGAACGTCAAAGCCCTCTGTTTCCTTAATGCGGTCTGCTATGCGCTTAGCGATAAACACTCCTCTTGACATTATGCCTATGAAGCAAAGATCGTCAACGCCCTTGTTTCTCTCGATTATCTCGCAGGAAATACGTGCTATGGCGCGATTCATGGATTTTTCGTCAAGAATGACTGCTTTCTGAAGCATTGTGACCATACCTCCGTAAAAAAACTGCCCGTCGGATCCCGACAGACAGTTTTGAAAATTAATATAAAACCGTACAGCTATAGCTGCACCGCAAATATCAAATTCAAGCTGCCTTGTCGAACTCACGGGATCGACTTAAAGGTTGCTTATTTATCCTGATATATTATACCACATTCTTTTGCCAAAGTCAACATATAAAGTGATGAATTTTTGATGAATATGCCGATCACTCGCTATCATCCTCGTCATCTCCCTTAAATGCTCCTATTTCGGTAATTTTTCCCTTAAGCTTGTCTTTGACTGCGATAAGAGCTCCCGAATACTTGTGAGAGATAAGAGTTTTTGCCAGTCTGTCGGTAAAAGCATCCTTTTCCTCGATAAGACGACTATATTCACTTCTCAGTCTGTCCATGTTGGCAGTATTGATATCCTGAACCTTTTCAACAACATTATCCTTAACATCAATGATCCTGTCAACATTGCTCTTAACTTTAAGAGTGCCTGAAGCGAGCTTCATCCCCACCTTTACCGAGCCTGAGAGCATCAGCTTGGAAAGCTCGTCAATACGTTTGAAACGCTCGTTCAGCTTCTTCACCGCCATGAGTGAAATGACAGTATCAACCGCAATAAGAACTGCCATTACAATTACAATAGTTATACCTACATTTTTAGGAATAGCATCGATCGCTCTGAGTACGGCAGGCTGAATGTACCTTATACAGATAACGCAGCCCCCGCCGAAAAACAGGGAGTTTCTGAGGCATATGTAACCTTTATAATTAAATTTCATATGGGAATAATCCCACCATCTTGCATGGAAAAGTTTCTCCATACCCCAGCCCATAAACAGCTCAAACGCAGTACATAATATTGTACAAGCGATAAAAAGAGGGATTATGGTGTGACTTATCGGTCTGAAAAAAACCGTTACCATAATAACACCGACACCCTCTATGGGGCAAATGGGCATATTTAAAAAGCCTCTGTTCTGATATTCTCCTGTCTCGTAGGTCATATCAATGACCTCAATACACCAGCCGATGAAGCTCCAGAAGCAGAACATCAGAAATAACTGATAAAGGCTGTAGCCGATATATGGAATAATCTGCATAAAATCATCTGTCCTTCCGAATAATCAAACGATCAAACAAGATCTGAGCCGTTTGCCCTGATCCTGAACCTGACTCCGAGATATTCGGCAGATTTCTTGCAAAGGATCATTCGCTTCATAAATATCTCAAAGTATTCCATCACAGAAGAAAGTCTGTTGTCAATGGTAAGATCAAGTATAAGTTCAGTTTTATCCTCATTGAATTTAAGCTCCGACCTTTCCACGGAAAAATTCACCCTGTCGTGTATATCAGTCGCCAGATCGCTGATATTTCTCACTCTGCTGCGCCTAACATCGGTCTTGTCGGCAATGATAAGTGCTGCAGTAATGGAATTGAGCGGAGCTGCAGTGTTTTCATCGTGATTTCCGATAGCGGAGATAATGTCGCATATCTCCTCTGCGGGCATATTAAGATTATCGAGGAGTCTGAAAGCCATGACTGCACCGCTCTGAGCGTGATCAACACGGTTTATTACGTTTCCGATATCGTGCATATAAGCGGCGATCATGCCGAGCTCCACCTTACGCTCGTCACATCCTAGCCCTTCAAGTATCATTTTAACGGTGTCAGCCACCTTTTCAACGTGGGCAAAGGAATGTTCGGTGT
>JAGBFZ010000033.1 GCA_018110855.1 Oscillospiraceae bacterium | reverse complement strand
TCCAAGATCGGTATAGCTTCTCCTGCCAGTAATTCATTGACTGTTATACCGAGTATGCGGCACAAAGGCTCCATATAAACCACTTCAGGCAGCCCGTTCCCACATTCCCACTTTGAAACCGTTTTTTCGCTTATTCCTAATCTTGCGGCAATGTCCTTTTGTAAAAATCCGCATTCTTTTCTGCGCTTTGCAATAAATTTTCCTATCTTGATCTGATCCATAGTTATTCTCCATTCATAGTTTGTGATGATCTATGTTCTCATAAAATAATAATATCATTTTACAATATGAATTGGAACCCACGCTCCGTAGGATGGATGGAGAGTTGGAATTTTTTTCAAAAATTTCGATTTTGTACTTATAGAAAATCATCTCAAATAACTAATGTCCGTTCTTTTGTATAATAAATTATAGCTGAGTATAATGCCGATGTCAAGCAAATAATCTAAAACATGATCATATATCTGTTCCCGAATATTTTTCTTGACAAGAGAGCATGGAAGTGGTATATTAATAGAAAACGTTCGTTAGCTTTGGCGCAGTGAAAGCCCGAGAAGCAAAATGAACAGATTATTTGTATACACAGTTAACTAAGCATCATCGGATATCTGCGGAGGTGTTCATCATGAGTAAATACGACCCATTGTGGAATTACATAAAAGAAAACGGCACTGACAGCTTTAAGCTGACCTTTGCCGAGATAGAGAATATCGTTGGTCAGCCAATAGACCATTCTTTTTTAAAATATAAGAAAGAACTGCTCCGATACGGCTATAAGGTCTGCAAGATCTCAATGAAAGAGCAGACAGTGGTATTTGAAAGGAGCGAAGATCGGTGATAACTGAAGAAAAGATAAGCATTGACGGTATTCCTGCAATTTTGTGGGGAAAACCATCACAGAAAATATACATTCACGTTCACGGAAAGATGAGCCGAAAGGAGTATGCCCGGCGTTTTGCAGAGATAGCGGAAGCTAAAGGCTGGCAAACACTGAGCTTTGATCTTCCCGAGCATGGTGAGCGCACAGATACAGCCTATAGATGTGACATCCGGAATGGAATGCACGATCTGAACGTGATCGCAGACTATGTATTTGCAGGCAGGAAGAAAGTATCGCTTTTCGCCTGCAGCCTTGGAGCATATTTTTCGCTTAACACCTATGCAGACAGACAATTTGAAAAGTGCCTGTTTCAGTCACCGATCGTGGATATGAAATGGCTTGTGCAGCATATGATGTTATGGTCGGACGTCAGTGAAAAGCAGCTGGAAGAGAAGCAGGAGATCATTACAGAGATAGATACTCTTCGGTGGGACTATTATCAGTATATTTTATCTCATCCGATCAGCCGATGGACATTTCCGACTGCCATTCTGTATGGAGCAAAGGATAATCTGCAGCCCTTAGAAGCAATGTATGCTTTTACAGAAAAATTCGGAGCGAAGCTGACTGTATCCGAACAAAGTGAGCACCCGTTTATGGCATCTGAAGATCATGAAATAGTGGACAAGTGGCTGTATGAGAATATATAGAAATTGTTCTGGGCGATGGTTACAGTAATGACTTATTGCAGACAAAAAGGCGTCTGACCAACAAGAATTATTTTCAAAATTCTATTGAAAAGGCAGAGGTAATATGATATTATAATAAACGGTGATAAAATTGTATTGCATTAGCGTTAATTATAAAAAAGCGGATGTGAGCTTCCGTGAAAAACTAGCTTTTTCCGAGGGCGTACAGCGTGAACTTGCGGACAAAGCAGTAGGAAATGAGCATATTACAGGTGTCGTGCTTCTTTGTACCTGTAATCGTACAGAGCTGTATTTTTCGGGAGATCCCTGCGCAATATCGGCAGTAAAGGCGCTGCTGTCCGAATTCGGCGGCATTTCCGAGGAAGAGCTTGCACCTGTGCTGATGATCTTTTCCGAGGACGCCGCTGTACGGCATCTTTTTAAGGTCGCATGCGGAATAGAATCTATGATAATGGGCGAGGATGAAATACTCGGTCAGACTAAAAATGCTTTCAGATCGGCTATGGAGCATGGCTTTACCTCATATGAGCTGAATATGATCTTTCAGCATGCCATTGCCTGCGCAAAACGGATAAAAACCGAAACTACTCTTTCGGGCATCCCCGTTTCCGCCGCAACTCTGGCGGCAAATGCAGCAGCGGAATTCGGCGCACAGGTGAACATCCTCGTTATCGGGGCAAGCGGAAAGATCGGTTCAAGTACGGTGAAAAATCTGCTTGCGCATAAAAACGTAAGTGTTTCCGTTACCCGCAGGAGCTGCAGTGGAGAGGTGATTTTCTCTCCCGCAGACGTGACTATCGTCGGATATTCCGACAGATATTCAGCCATAAATGAGGCAGACGTTGTTATTTCGGCGACAGGCAGCCCGCATTATACGATAACCAGAAATCGTCTTGAGGAAAGCGTGACCGATAAAAAGAAAAGGCTGTTTATCGACCTTGCCGTTCCTCATGATATCGAAGAAACTGTTGCAGATATCCCTTGGGCATCCTTGCTTGATATAGATCATTTCGGAGAGCTTGCCCGCAAAAATAACCTTATGAAAATGTCCGGCGCACAAGCGGCAGCAGCGATCATCGAAAAGGAAACAGACGAGCTTAAAAAGGAGCTTCTTATCCATGATTTTCTGCCCGAAGCCGAGCATATCGGAAAAAGGCTCAGAGAAGTTTCCTTTGAGAAGATCCTGTTCAGGCTCAAGTCGGGTCTTGAATATGAGGAGCTTTCTCATGTAATGAAAATTTTTGAGGAATTCGGAGAATAACAGCTATGGGATATTTCCCCTTTTTTGAGAATATTATGGACAAAAGGATCGCAGTGATAGGCGGCGGAAGGGTGGCATTCCGAAAGGTGCGCATTTTAGCTGAATACGGTGCTGTGATAACCGTGACAGCCCCCTATGTCTGTGATGAGATATACGAGCTTGCCGAGCGGTACAAAAAAATAAAAATCAATCTGAAGCCCTTTTCGGATGATGATATTGAGGACGCTTCCGCAGTGATATCCGCCACATCCGAAACTCATGTTAATTTACATATTTACGAGCTTTGCAGGGAGAAAATATTCCCGTGAACACGGTGGACGACCCTGAAAAATGCACATTTATTTTCCCTGCTCTGGTGCATAAGGGAAATATCTCAGTGGGGATAAGCACTTCGGGAACGGCTCCCGCTTTTTCGGCGTATCTGCGGCGGAAGATAGAGGAGCTGATAGATGAAAAAATGCTGTTTTGCGCAGAAATAACAGCAGATATACGTCCTCTTGTCAAGGAAAAATTTTTCTCGGAGGAACAGCGCAGAAATGCTATGTACACCGTTATCAGCTATATCGATGAAGCAGAGAAAATACCCGACAGATCGGAAATATATGAGCTTTTAGAGGAAATAGAAAAATGAAGATAAGAATAGGGACAAGAAAAAGCAGATTGGCTCTTGCTCAGACGGAAATGGTGGTTCGGGCATTAAAAAGCAGCCGCCCCGATATCGAAACGGAGATCGTTGAAATTTCTTCAAAGGGAGATAGAATAACCGACAGACCGATCTCTCAGATCAGCGGAAAGGGAGTCTTTTCTTCCGAGCTGGAGGAGCATATCCTTTCGGGGGATATTGATGCAGCTGTTCACAGCGCAAAGGATCTTGATATTGATCTGCCCGACGGACTGGAAATATCCGCTGTGCTGAAACGTGGAGATCATCGTGACGTGCTGGTGCTTCCGAAAGGTGCAGAGCTTGCCCCGACAGATAAGCTGCTCATAGGGACGGGCAGCATAAGGCGCCGGGAAAATATAAAGCGTTTTTGTCCGAACGCCGTATTCAAGGATATCCGAGGCAATGTGGAGACACGTCTGAACAAGCTCATATCGGGAGAGTATGACGGAATTGTCCTTGCAGCGGCAGGTCTTGAAAGGCTGGGTATACTTTCTGAAAAAATCGGAAATAGCATTATTGAAAACAGCGATCTTTCATTCATGATATTTGAAGCGGAGGAGTTTGTTCCTGCAGCGTGTCAGGGCATTATCGCTGCCGAAACGAAAAAGGATTCCGCTGCTTCGGAAATACTTCGTGAGATATCCGACAGGCACACTTACATTTCCTTTGAGACCGAAAGGGAATTTCTGCGTATATGCGGCGGAGATTGCCACACGCCTGCAGGGATATTTACCCGGGTATCGGGCGAAAATATTAAAATTATCTGCTCCGCAGACGGCAGAGCTATCCTCACTGCGGAGGGAAATGTATCGGATAAATACGAGCTGCTGAAGGGACTGACAGCAAAAAAATGAGCAAGGGAAAAGTATATATTACGGGGGGCGGCTGCGGAGAAGCCGATCTGATCACTCTTCGGGGAGCATATGCTCTCGGACAGGCGGACTGCGTTGTGTTCGATGATCTTATCGACAAAAGGCTGCTGGGCTTTGCCTCCGAAAATGCGGAGACAGTCTGCGTGGGCAAGCGTATGGGAAAGCACAGCGAAACGCAGGAAGCCATAAACGAGATACTGGTAAAAAAGGCTCTTGAGGGCAAAACCGTTGTCCGATTAAAGGGCGGCGATCCCTTTGTTTTCGGACGGGGCGGCGAGGAAGCGGCAGCGCTTTCGGGAGAGGATATCCCATTTGAAATAATTCCCGGGATATCGTCATGCATTGCCGTTCCCGAGCTTGCGGGGATACCTGTGACTCACCGCAGGGTCAGCCGCAGCTTTCACGTTATTACTGCTCACACCGCCGATGATATTCCCGACGGGTATTTTGGAAAATATGCCGCTCTTGACGGCACTCTTGTATTTCTTATGGGACTTAACCGCCTCAAAATGCTGACCGATGAGCTGATCGGCGGGGGAGTTTCCGCAGATACGTCCGCAGCGGTTATTTCAAAGGGCGGCACTTCGGAGCAGAGAACAGTACGGGGAAGGCTATCAGATATTGCAAAAACTGTTCAGAAGGAAAATATTTCTGCGCCTGCTGTGATAATAGTCGGAGAAACGGCTGCTCTCGATTATTCAAGGACTCTTGAAAAAAAGCTCAGTGGTGTTTCAGTGACTGTTACGGGAACGAGAGCTCTTGTTCACAAGCTGACGAACAAGATCTATGCACAGGGCGGCAGCGCATATCCTCTGCCTTTAGTAAAGATCTCGGAGTATGAGGATAATGAACGGTTTGACAGGGCACTTGAAAACATTTCGGAATACAGCTGTTTAGCACTTACAAGCGTCAACGGAGCGGATATTTTTCTTGACCGTATGAAGCGGCTGAATATTGATGTCCGCAGGCTCTGCGGTCTTAAAATCGCAGTGGTTGGCAGACCGACAGGGGAACGGCTCAGAAGTTCGGGGATAATTCCCGAGCTTGTTCCCGATACCTATACGGTGGAGGCTCTCGGAAAACTAATTGCGGATAATGCAAAAAACGGCGAAAGGGTGCTTATACTCCGTGCGGAGCAGGGCTCGGAGATACTTAACAACATTCTGGACGATAACGGTATCTTATATGACGATATAAAAATTTATGATACTGTTCCATGGGCTGACAAGGCTTACGATAAAAATATCTCCACCGATTTTATCACCTTTGCCAGCGGGTCGGGAGTAAGGGCGTTTTTCGGTTCGGGATATACCGTTTCCGACAGGACGAAGATCGTCTGCATCGGCAATGTTACCGCAGAGGAGCTTTTCAGAACACAAGCCGTTGACAGGGAAAATGTATTTATTGCCGACAGCTTTACTTCCGACGGCATGATCGAAAAAATAGAAAGGCTGACTAAAAATGAAAAGATTCAGAAGACTTCGCAGCAGTGAGGCAATGCGTGAGCTTACCGCCGAAACGAGAATATCTCCAAAGGAGCTTATTTATCCCATGTTCGTTGTGTTCGGCGAGAACAAGAAAATACCTGTGGAGTCAATGCCCGGGATATATCAGTATTCCGTGGACAGACTGCCCGAGATAATGGACAGAGTGCGCGAAAAGGGGATAGCAGGCGTGCTGCTTTTCGGGATACCCGAGCATAAGGACGAGCTTGCTTCGGGAGCATATGACGATAACGGAGTTGTACAGAATGCTGTGAGATTTATCAAGGCAAATTATCCCGAGCTTATAGTTATTGCGGATGTCTGTCTTTGCGAGTATACATCTCACGGTCACTGCGGAGTGGTAATGGACGGAAAGATACTAAACGATGAAACTCTTCCGCTGCTGTCAAAGGCGGCTGTAAGTATGGCACAGGCTGGAGCGGATATCATCGCCCCCTCTGATATGATGGACGGACGGGTCTCCGCAATACGCGCCGCACTGGACGACAACGGCTTTGCGGACATTCCAATTATGTCATACAGCGCAAAATATGCTTCGGGATATTATTCGCCCTTCAGGGATGCAGCCGAATCTGCGCCCTGCTTCGGAGACCGCCGCACCTATCAGATGGACTGCCGCAACGGCAGGGAGGCTATGCGTGAGATAGCGGATGATCTTGACGAGGGAGCGGATATGATAATAGTAAAGCCTGCCCTTGCTTATCTGGACGTTCTGAAGTCTGCACGGCAGCGTTTTGATGTGCCCATTGCCGCATATAATGTGAGCGGAGAATATACGATGGTAAAAGCGGCAGCGGAGCGGGGCTGGATAGATGAACAGCGGATAATCAGGGAAAATCTCATAGCAATAAAAAGAGCGGGAGCGGATATAATTATTACCTACCACGCTCTTGATATTGAATGATACAAGGATTGAACGGCTTTTTAACCATAGAAAGGAAATCCATATGAACACGACTAATTCGGAAAAGCTGTATGAGCAGGCGAAAAAATTTATGCCCGGAGGAGTGAACAGCCCTGTCAGGGCGTTTAACAGCGTGGGACGTTCTCCTCTGTTTATCGAACGGGCAGAGGGAGATAAAATTTACGATGCCGATGGAAATGAGTTTATAGACTATGTATGCTCATGGGGACCGAATATCCTCGGACACGGACGTCCCGAAATTCGTGAAGCCGTCTGCAAAGCCGCTGAAAAGGGACTTACCTTCGGGGCGTGTCACAGCGGAGAGATAGAGCTTGCCGAGCTGATACGGCAGTGTATGCCCTCAATGGAAATGCTCCGCCTTGTGAATTCGGGTACAGAAGCGGTCATGAGTGCTGTTCGTGCCGCCAGGGGATATACTCACAGGGATATGATAGTAAAATTCAAGGGCTGTTATCACGGCCATTCGGACGGACTTCTCGTCAAGGGCGGTTCAGGTCTGCTGACGAATTCCGTTCCTGACAGCGCAGGCGTCCCCAAGGGCTGTACCGAAACCACTCTTCTTGCGGATTATAACAGCGAAAAGTCGGTGGAGGAGCTGTTTGACAGGTACGGAAAGGATATAGCGTGCGTTATCGTGGAGCCCTGCGCCGCAAATATGGGCGTGGTTCCGCCGAAGGATGGCTTTCTCCGTTTCCTGCGTGAGATCACCGGGAAATATTCCTCGCTGCTTATCTTTGACGAGGTAATAACAGGATTCCGCCTTTCTCTCGGAGGAGCCCAGCAGCTGTACGGTATCACTCCCGATCTGACAACACTGGGAAAGATAGTCGGCGGAGGAATGCCCCTTGCAGCTTATGGCGGAAGAGCGGAGATCATGGAGTGCGTTGCGCCGCTGGGGTCTGTATATCAGGCAGGGACCTTGTCGGGAAATCCCGTTGCCGTTGCCGCAGGAGCCGCTGCGCTGAAGATCCTAATGGACGATTCGCATATCTATGATGAACTGGAAAGAAAGTCCGCACGGCTGGAGGCTGCCATGAGAGAGTCAGGACTGAATGTGAATCGTGCAGGCTCGCTGCTTACGGCATTTTTCACCGATGTTCCCGTGACCGATCATGACACAGCCTGCACCTCGGACAGACAAAAATATGCGGAGCATTTCAACAGGCTTCTCGAACGGGGCATATATACTGCGCCCTCCCGGTTTGAAGCCATGTTCGTATCTGCCGCGCATACCGATGAGGATATTGAGCTCACCTGCAGAGCATTCAGGTGACATGGGTAAGATGCTTTTCTATTGACCGGAAAATTAACTCATGAAGAAATATGCTTGCCCCGCCGACGATGAATTTCGTCAGCGGAGCAAGCATAAAAATTGTGGGAGCAATATCTTACAGCAGTGCTGCCTCAGCACCGATCATACCCGTCAGTACATTTTCTCCGTCCCATGATACCGAATAAAATCTGCTGCCGTATTTAATCGAGCGCAGCTTTTCCATGGCACTGCAGAGAGGATTGTTTTCAGATCCTCCCCACAGAAGCAGGGAAAAGTCCGTCTGTGCAGCCGCCGAACGAAGGAAATCCGCACATAGCTTTTTATCATTGTTCTTTATATACAGATATGATACAACACCATGATCTATAATGCTGTCTGCCTTGGGAAATTCGGGATAGCCCAGCAGCTTTGTCGGCAGCTTTGAAATGAGTCTGTAAATACCGCCATAAGACATCATTTTGTATTGTTTATTCGCCTGTTGATCGGATATAAAACAGCAGGCGATTATCTCACCATTTTCACGGACTGAGTAAAAATGCCCCTCTCCGAAGCCGCTGTATTTATATTCCACAGGAACATGATCCATGCGTGAAAAATGATTCTCCATCAGCTTATCAAAGCCGCTCAAATTGTCCTTTTCAACGGGAATAATATTCTTTCCGCCGTGAAAACAGTATGTAGTATAATGCCCGAGATATTTATACTCAGGCATATTTTTTCGCTTTTTTTCAAGCATTGATATTGCTGATATGTTATCATCAAGAATGGTGGTATATGTGTATCTGCAATCGGAAATATTATCATGCAGAAAGGAATACGCCTTCGCAATAAATGATATTTTTCTGCGGTAATCTGGATGTATTTTAAGCCCTGTGAGATATGCGCATTTTTCGGGAGAGCCGTTCACATATTCCATTCGTATGACCGCACCGCCCACTGCAGCCGTGCGGTGTTTTTCATTGTCAGTGATAACAAGTATTTCTGCTCTGTCGCCATCGGCGCAGAAGGAATCATACGGCTTCGGGTCACGAAGGTATTTCACGCTGAGACCACCGCTGAAGCCCTCGCTGTGGAAGATCTCCCTTATGCCGTCGTTATCGCCGCTGTCGGCGGAACGGAGAGTGTATTTGTCATTTTGGAAGTTCATCAAGGTTTTCTCCTATTGGCACATTCATTTTCCGGTCAACCTCGCCGCCGATACGCAGATTCATTCCCCAGAACAGTCCCCACATAAGAGGGCTTGTTCTTCCAAGCGAAGCAAAGCCGCGGCTCAGCACAGTTTTCGGAGCTGAAAATTCCTTGCGTGCATTTCGGCACAGCAGACTTAATTTCTCTGCGGAAATGCTCTTAGGCTCAAAGGCAAGCTCACCGTAATTGTAACCCTCTGCAAGCCACCATTTGTCATAAATAAGACGGTTTTCCGCTTTTAATCTGTCATACAGCGCAGTATTCGGAAAGGGCAGCAGATGATTGAATGCGGCAGTATAAAAATTGTGCTTCTTTGCAAATTCCAGAGCATCGTTCACAGTGCGTTCGCAGTCATTGTCATAGCCGAAAACAAAGGTAGCATATATCCCTATGCCCGCATCATGGATACGCTTTACAAGCTCGTCACGCTCGCCCAATGCATAGTTGAACGACTTGTTCATCTGGGCGAGATTCTCCTTGTCAAGGCTCTCAAAGCCGATAAGGATTATCTCGCAGCCGCTTTTTTTCATAGCACGGAGCAGCTTTTCGTCCTTTGCTATGGACAATGTTCCCTGTCCTGCCCACTTGATTTTCATCGGTGTGATATCCTCAAAAAGGCTTATGGCATTGCGCCTGTCAGCAACGAGATTATCGTCAACAAGGAATGTGTACTTATGCTCGGAGCGTCTTATGTCATCTAGAATAAGGCGGTGATCACGGCAGTAATATTTTGCACAGTAGAATTTTGATATGGAGCAGAATTCACAGCTGTGACAGCAGCCTCTTCCCGTTTCCACAAGCGATACGGGAAGATATTTTTTTCCCTTGAATATGCTTTTGTCGGGGGAAATATCATACTCTCCCACGCCGCCTGTGTAGTATTTTTTCAAGCAGCCGTTTTTGGCATCATTGAGCATTTGTGTCCATACTGTCTCTGCATTGCCAACTATCACGCTGTCACAGTACTCGGCAGTTTCCTCGGGGCAGAGCGTTGCATGATAACCGCCCATTACCACGGGTATGCCTCGGCTGCGGAATTTTTCCGCTATCTTGTAGCTGCGGCGGGCTGTGTATGTTTCAACGGTTATGCAGACAAGGTCTGTCTTAGTATCATAATCTATCAGCTCTATACGGTCATCGTAAAGCTCTGTTTCGATATCGGGAGGAGTCAGCGCCTTAAGTACGGCAATGGTCAGCGGTTCCATTTTCCATGTGCCGATATATTTCTCTCCGGGCTTTTTACCTATAGCAGGAAGAATAAAGGTTATCTTCATAAATATACTCTCCGTCAGATGATAATTTACAGCACAGGTATATCGGAATTGTCGCACATGACCTCACGGGTGAATTTATGCCACTTGTCCGCATAGCCCTTATAGCCAAGATTAAGCGGTACCGACAGCCACGGACTGTGTGAAAAGGGCGCAAGACGCTTCAAAATATTCCCCGTGGAATATGTAGCCCGCCATGCCCTGTCGGTGCCCTCCATAAGCTGTTCTGCAGTCATTTTCTTTGGGCGGAAAACACAGTGCTGAACGTCGTACATTGCCCAGTTGCGTTCGGTTATCCTGCCTTCCTTTTCCAGCTGCATATAATATCCCGTCTGCGGAAAGGGTGTCAGAATAGAGTAGCGGGGCAGATCTATCTTCGCCTTGATAACCATTTCCACGGTGCGGTCGAATACGCTCACGTCCTCCTCATCACCGCCGAATGCAAAGCACCCCTGAACAAGTATGCCATTATCGTGCAGCTTATCCATCAGGGTAACATAGCTGTTCACTTTGTTTACTCCCTTATGGATATAGCTCTGGGATTCCTGTGTAATGGATTCAAAGCCGATAAGCAGACCCTT
>JAGBFZ010000339.1 GCA_018110855.1 Oscillospiraceae bacterium | reverse complement strand
GAAAAGTTCGCTGCTCGGTACCGGTAAATATCTTATGCCGGCACCTTACTGATGACGGCGTTAAGAGGTTTGCAGCCGAGGCAAAAGCTTCGGCAGCGGCAGCGGGACGTGAAAACCGTCCCCGCTGCAAATATTTTCAACAGCATTTTGCTGAAAAGAGGTTTAATATGCTGAATAAAATCGCACTGGTACTGCTCATAATCGGCGGACTGAACTGGGGTCTTGTCGGTATATTTGAGTTTGACCTTGTGGCATGGCTGTTCGGCGGAGCAACGTCCCTTCTCAGCAGGATAGTTTATGTGCTGGTGGCGCTTTCCGCTATCTGGTGCATAGGTCTGCTTTTCAAGGACGACAGCTCGGAGTATCACAGCTATCAGCACTGATACACAGCCGCCCTTTGACCGAAAAAGCTCCTGCGGTACATCGCTGCCGCAGGAGCTTTTGGATTTTTAGCTTGCTTTCATTTTGTCGGCAAGACTCTGCACTTCTTCAATGGGGAGTTTTGTGACTTTGGCAATATCTTCAATAGTACCCATGCCCATTGATATGAGCTGCTTAGCGATCTTGATTGATTTTCCTTTTTCTCCTTCTATTATGCCTTCCATTCTGGCTTCATTGCACATCTCTTCATTGATCCTGCACATAAATCTCACTCCTTCATTGGTTTCTTTAAAATACTTCGTTCTTTCTGCCATCAGGGAAAAGTTCATTTCATTTGCTTTTGAACAGCGGAAATCGTGCATTAATCTTGCAATATCGGAGGTGTCGTCCTCCTTATTATATGCCGCATTTACATAGATGATATGCGTCCCGTCATTTAATGGACGGCTTGTTTCCGTGTCCCTCATCTCAAAATGATAGATCGCTCTGTCCTCGCCCAGAATGTCATTTTCCGTGATGAAAATAACGTATGTAATGGGCAGCTTCTCGAAATCGTCGCCCGAGTTCAGAAACTCTATGTCCATTGCACTTGAATGGTATCTTGCTCTTTTGGCGGGTGCGCCCTTGTCGGAACGCTGTATTTCAAGATTATAGAGCCTGCCCTCGCTGTCCGTTGCGAAAACATCAAGGCAGATCGAACGTGTCCCCAAAAGCCGCTTCATATCAAACTGAGTTTCCTGAGAGGTTATCTTCAGGTCATTTATTCCCGTAATAATGCGGAGAACCATTTCCGAAAGGGGAATATTATCCCGGAAAAGCTCCCGCATAAAATCATCGTCCAAAGGTCTGTACTGTTCAAGACGCTTTAAATGCGCCCTGTAACGCTTTTCGTCAATATTCATGTCCATAGGTATCACCCCTTGCAATACTATTATAGCATATTTTTTCGGGATAATCAAGGGGCTTTTATCTGTACATTTTTCGGCAGTTTACGGACAATAAAAATTTTCGCAAATCTTGACTTATTTTGTAGGATATGGTAAAATTAAATAAAAGGCAGATCGTCAGAAACAAAAATAAGAAAGGAAATGCTCGGTAATGTTCAAGGGTGTCAGAAGCGAATACAAAATACTTGGTATCTGCTATTCAAATATCTCCAGTGAGGACGTAAGCAATACAGTCACCTCGGTGTGCAATGCAGCTATGGCAGAGGGTTATAAGATAATGCTTTTTTCCAGCTTTGTCGATCTTTATTTCG
>JAGBFZ010000338.1 GCA_018110855.1 Oscillospiraceae bacterium | reverse complement strand
GACAGGTCGGGTTTTTCGTTTATTTTTATCCATCAAAGCTATTGACAATATAAAAAAAATAATTTATAATATACTTGTATAACTGTATTTAATTTTATGGAAGGGCGGTGCTGAATGATGAAAAAAATTACAATTCTTCTGATGCTTATTACTGTTCTTTCAACCCTTATTTTCACAGGCTGCGCCGACTCAAATGATGTTTCTGCCGCAGGTGCGGGAAATGAAGAGCTTTCCCATGATGAACTCGTTTCCAAGGTGGACAGCCTCGAAAGCCAGCTTGCTGAGCTTGAGACCGACGCTGCTCCCACACTTATCCCCAAATCAAAGCTTGATTATCTGAACGGCTCAGATCTTCCCGAGGTAAGCGCTGCTGTGAGCGCAAAGGAAAGCGCTATGGCGGATCTCCCCGATACCATTACTATAAAGGGCGTGGAATATTCCACATCCCTCACCTCGCTGACCCTTAACAATATGGGTCTTACCAATGAGGATATTGCCGATCTGAAATATATGCTGAATCTCACCGAGCTTCACATCTATCAGAATAACATCAGCGATCTTACGCCTATTATGGGGCTGACAAATCTCCAGACACTTTCCCTTTTCAAGAATAATATATCCGACCTGACTCCCATTGCGGGGCTTACAAATCTGCGCACCCTCTATCTGCGTGATAATGAGATAAAGGATATCTCGCCTTTGAAGAATCTTATTAACCTCACAAACCTTGACCTTTCGGACAACGATATATCGGATATTTCCGCTCTTGAGGGCATGAAGGGCATGAGGCTCTTAAAGCTCAACGACAATAATATCAGCGACATCACTCCCGTAGAGGGCATGGTTATGATGGACAGGATACATCTCCAGAACAACAATATCACCGACATTTTCCCCCTGTGGAGAATGGACGCTGTTACCGAAATTTATCTGAACGGCAATCAGATAACCGATATCACTCCTCTTGCGGAGCTGAAAACCTTGGGCTGGCTCAAGCTTTCGGACAACCCTATCGGTGATCTCACTCCCGTTTACGAGCTGAGCGGGCTTAAAAAGCTGTACATAATCAACATTGACCTGAAACGCACCTCGGATTTCATCGAGCTTGAGTATATGGAGACGCAGCTTCCCGACTGCGTTATTGTGACGGGGTAGTATAGACATAATGTGACTCTGCCTGCCTTGCAGAGTCACTTGATTTTTTCTGAAAGGATATGTATTTTTATGGAAACCATTACAGTAAACGCCTCCGTTAAATACGATGTTATCATCGGCGGCGGGCTGCTTGACAGCTGCGGCGGGTATATTAAAAATGTCACAGGCGCAGAAAAAATAGCTGTTATTTCCGACGATAATGTAAGCGAAATATATCTTGACAGGGTAAAAAGCTCCCTAAATGAAGCGGGTTTTGAAGTCCACAGCTTCATTTTCCCCCACGGTGAGGCTTCAAAATGCTCCGACACTTTAAACAAGATCTACGGCTTTCTTGCGGAGAACCATTTCACCCGAACAGACTGCATTGCTGCCCTCGGCGGCGGCGTTACGGGAGATATGGCAGGCTATGCCTCGGCTACATATCTTCGGGGCATGGATTTCGTTCAGCTGCCCACATCTCTGCTGGCTCAGGTGGATTCCTCGGTAGGCGGCAAGACTGCCATTGATATTCCCGAAGGAAAGAATCTTGTAGGCGCTTTCAAGCAGCCTAAGCTCGTATTATGCGATACCGACGCTCTGCGCACCCTTCCCCGTGATTTTCTCATTGACGGAATGGGCGAGGTGGTTAAATATGCCATGATAAAATCCGCTCCCCTTTTTGATATTCTCATGAGCCATGATATTGACAGCATTTGGGAAGTGATGGAGGATATTATTTCCCGCTGCGTTACCATCAAGCGTGATGTAGTTGAAGCCGATGAATTTGACAAGGGCGAAAGAATGCTCCTTAACTTCGGTCACACTCTCGGTCACTCCATTGAGCAATACTATCATTACACAGGGATCTCCCACGGCAGAGCAGTTGCTAAGGGCATGGAGATGATAACATATCTTGCAGAAGCAAAGAATATGTGCAGAAACGGTCTGACGGACGAACTTACCGCCTGCCTGAAAAAATACTGCCTTGACATTACCGTTGAGCCTGAGGCAAAGGATCTGGGCGGCGCCTGCCTTAATGACAAGAAGCGTGCAGGCAGCAGCATAAGCGTCATTATCTGCTCTGATATCGGAGCTTCTTCTGCTGTAAAAATGCCCGTTGAGGATTTTGAAAAATTTCTGAAATAATTTCCCACGAAAGAGGTCTTATATGGACGTTAAGATTTACCCCTCAAAGCTTATCGGAACGGTAAGCGCACCCTCCTCGAAAAGCTATTCCCACAGAATGATAATCGCTGCTGCCCTTGCTGACGGAGTTTCGGAGATCTCAAATGTTACCGATTCTAACGATATTAACGTGACATCACAGGCTATGGAGGCTCTCGGCGCAAGCGTGCTTTCGGACAACGGCGTTTACACTGTAAGAGGTATCAGGACTCCTGCCGAAAAGGCGGAAATTGACTGCGGCGAAAGCGGCTCTACGCTTAGATTTATAATTCCCGTTGCGGCGGCTCTCGGAACCACAGCTACGCTTAACGGTCATGCAAAGCTCCCCCAGCGCCCCATCACCCCTTATACAAGGGAATTTCCGAAGAAGGGCGTTACCTTTGAGCCTCAGAGCGGTCTGCCCATTACTATTTCGGGAAAACTCAGAGCGGGAGAATACAACCTTGAGGGAGACGTTTCCTCTCAGTTTATAACAGGTCTTATGCTGGCTCTCCCTCTTTGCGAGGAGGATTCGGTGATAAAGCTCACTTCTCCGCTCCAGTCAAAGCCCTATGCGGATATGACTGCTGCCGCTCTGAAAAAATTCGGCATTGACATAAGAGAAATGTCCATGGGCGGTCTGCCCATTTACCTTATAAAGGGCGGTCAGAAATACAAGCCCTGCCGCACTGCGGTGGAGGGCGATTACTCTCAGGCGGCATTTTTCTTCACCGCAAATGCTCTCGGCTCGGAGATAAAGGTCACAAATCTCGACCCCGGTTCCGTTCAGGGCGACAAGGCTATTCTTGATATCATAAGCTCCTGCGGCAGCGATATGAACCCATTTACCGCTGATGTGGCGGATATCCCCGATCTTGTCCCCATTCTTGCTGTTCTCGGCTCATTCACAAAGGGACAGTCGAAGATAGTGAACGCCGCAAGGCTCAAGCTCAAGGAGAGCGACCGTCTTGTATGCGTTGCCAATGCTCTCAACGCCATTGGCGGAAGAGTTACTGCAGGAGACGATTTTCTCACCATGGATCCCATTGACAGCTTCAAAGGCGGTGAGGTGGATTCCTGCAAGGACCACCGCATTGTTATGGCTGCTGCTATTGCTGCCACTGCTTCGGATGCGCCCGTTATCATTCACGGGGCTGAGAATGTAAACAAAAGCTATCCCCGATTCTTTGACGACTTCAAGTCGCTCGGCGGACAGTTTGAGATATTATAAGCCGCTTTATCGAAAGGAGAAACCCACCAATGTCCTCATTCTGGAATCATAATATCAGCATTTCCATTTTCGGGGAATCCCACGGACCCGGGATCGGAGTTACCATCGACAATCTTCCCCCGGGAGAATATATCGACTTAGAGCAGCTCCGTGAGTTCATGGCTCGCCGTGCCCCCAGAAATGACGCAACCTCTACTCATCGCAAGGAAGCTGACATTCCAAGCATTATGTCGGGTGTGCTGAACGACCGCACAACAGGCACTCCCCTCATGGCTCTCATTCAGAACACCGACCAGCATTCCAATGATTATAAGAATGTGTCCCATCTTGCACGCCCCGGTCATGCTGATTATACGGGAGCTGTCCGTTACAGGGGCTTCAACGATGTAAGAGGCGGCGGGCATTTCTCGGGCAGGCTTACCGCTCCCCTGGTTTTTGCGGGCGCTGTATGCGGTCAGATACTTGAGCGCAGAAGCATTTACACAGGCGCTCACATCGCTCAGATCCACAATATCAAGGACACCATGTTCGACCCCTGCAATATCGACAGGGAGACCATAATTAATATCCGTCACAAGAAAATTCCCGTTATCAACGACAAAAAGGGCACTGCTATGTACAATGACATTGCCAAGGCAAGAGAATGTCTCGACAGCGTGGGCGGCATTGTGGAATGTGCCATCACAAACGTTCCTGCGGGTATTGGCTCACCCATGTTCGAGGGGCTTGAAAATACCATTGCTCAGCTGGTTTTCGGAATCCCTGCGGTAAAGGGAATCGAATTCGGCGCAGGCTTCAACGCTTCAAAAATGCTGGGAAGCCAGAATAACGATGATTTCTATGTTGACGATCACGGTCATGTCAAGACAAAGACCAATAATCACGGCGGCATTTTAGGCGGTATTTCCAGCGGTATGCCGATTATTTTCAGAGTTGCCTTCAAGCCCACTCCCTCCATCGCTCAGCCTCAGGAGACCGTTGATTATTCAAATCTTACCAATTCCACCATTGAGATCAAGGGCAGACACGATCCCTGCGTTGTGCTGAGAGCGGTGCCCGTTGTGGAGGCTGCTGCAAATATCGCTATTCTTTCACATATGCTCGATTACCCCAACTTCTGAAAGGGTAAGGATAGCACAGAGGAAAAAGGAGACATGGACAATGTCGGGTCAGCAGATGACAAATCCCGAGCTTAATTCCGTTCACAGCGTTAAAATTCTGCTGTGCTATATTTTAGACAGGCTTAACCGCCCTGTTACCGAGGAGCAGCTTCGGCTCATCTCCGAGGACAGCGGCGTTATAAACTACTTTTACTATTCCGACGCTCTGGCGGAGCTTACCCAAAACGGTTCGGTCATTTCCGAAAACGGGAATATAATCCTCGGGGAAAAGGGCAGGCTCGGCTCGGAATATTTTAACCGCTACATTCCTCTGGTTTTCAGAAAAAAGCTTCTCCGTGCGGCGCTCAGCTTCTTTATAAGAGAGCAAAACGAGGAGAACTGCTCCTGTGAGGTCTCGGAGCAGCCACTTGGGTGCAGGGTGAATTTTTCCCTCTCAGACGGCGAAACAGAGCTTATAAATATGAGCTTTTTCGCCCCCGATACGGCTCAGGGTGAGCTTATTGCGGAAAAGATAAGGTCGAATCCTACGGGTGCGTACAGGAATATCTTAGGCTTTCTTCTGGACAATTCCGAGGAAGAGGTCGATTTAGAAAAATATCTGTAACGAAAGGATAATTTCTATGAAAATTAATGAAAGCGTTCTTGAAAAGCTCTACGGAGCAGATGCCGTTTCCATGCAGAAAAGCAGATACGAGGCAGCTGTTAAAAGCTTTGAGGATATCTACGGAAAACAGGATAATATCAGGCTTTTCTCCGCTCCCGGACGAACCGAGGTGGGCGGAAACCACACAGACCACAACCGAGGCTGCGTTATGGCTGCGGCTGTGGGTCTTGACGTTATTGCAGTGGTTTCTCCCTGCGAAGGCAGCGTTGTTTCGGTGAAATCGGAGGGCTTCCCCGAGGATGTTGTGGATATCTCCGACATCGAAGTTAAGGAAAACGAGAAAAACACCTCCGCTTCTCTTATCAGAGGCGTTGCGGCAGGCTTTAAAAATGCAGGTCTCGGCGTCTGCGGCTTCAAGGCTTATACCACTTCAAATGTTTTAAAGGGCAGCGGTCTTTCCTCATCGGCGGCTTTTGAGGTGCTTATCGGTACGATTTTTTCATATCTTTGCAATGAGGGCAACGTTTCTGCAGTGAAGATAGCTCAGATCGCTCAGTATGCTGAGAATGTTTATTTTGGCAAGCCTTCGGGTCTTATGGATCAGATGGCTTCCTCGGTGGGCGGATTCATCACTATTGATTTTAAGGACACTGAAGATCCCGTTATCGAGTCCATTTCATACGATTTTGCTTCATCCGGCTACACCCTATGCATTGTGGACACAAAGGGTAATCATGCTGATCTGACCCCCGAATATGCGGCTATTCCCGTTGAGATGAAGTCTGTTGCAAAATTCTTCGGAAAGAATGAGCTGCGTGATATCACAAAGGAGCAGCTCGCGGATAATATTGCGGCTGTTCGTGAAAAATGCGGCGACAGAGCTGTGGCAAGAGCTTTCCATTTCTTCGATGATAACGAAAGAGTTGGAATGGAGGCTAAGGCGCTTAAAAGCGGCGATATAAACGGCTTCTTAAAGCTGGTTACCGAAAGCGGAAACAGCTCCTTCAAATATCTCCAGAATGTTTTTGCTGTCAAGGCTCCCGCAGAACAGGGGCTTGTTATGGGACTTTATATGTCGGAAAACCTGCTTCGGGGCAGGGGCGCTGTGAGAGTTCACGGCGGCGGCTTTGCAGGCACTATTCAGGCATTCGTTCCCCATGAGCTTGTGGATACATATTCCGAGACCATGGAAAAGGTTTTCGGCAAGGGAAGCTGCTATAAGCTTTATATACGTCCTGTGGGCGGCACTGAGATCAGGTAAAAAACGGGGGATGATTTTTGTCCCCCGTTATTTTTCCCACTGAAATAATATATATATGAGAAATTTGTGCAAAAAAGGTATTGACATTTGAGAAAAAATATGGTACATTTATCTTAAATACAATTACATTTACTTGTATTGCATGAAAACGATTAAATTTTAAGGAGAAATGAATTATGAAAAAGCTCAGAACTCTCAGTGCTATCGCTGCTGCAGCTATGGCTGTAAGCATGATCCCCGTATCTGCTTCCGCAGAAGAGACCTACCACGCATATATCGGCGTTCAGTCCGCAAGCTTCTCTTTCAGAAATGCTTGGTATGAACCCAGCTACGGCAAGGGCGTTACAGGCGACGACGGTATGGTTTACTTCGATCAGATCACAGGCTGGGACGGCCCCACAGCTGTAAACAAGGGCGGCGTATTCACAGACGCTGAGATCACAGGCGACGGTACATACACTGTTTCCGTTACAGATTTTGACTTCGGTTCCGATGAGTCCCTCAACCTCCTCTTCGTTTCCACCGATATTCCTCTTGACAGCGGCGTTACCATCAGCGATGTTAAGGTAACTCTCGACGGCAACACTAAGTACACCTTCGACGAGGCATATCTCAGCCCCGACGCTAAGGAGTACCTTGAGCCTATGTGCATCAACATCTGGAATGACGATCTTGGCAAGGAAGAAGGTCTTTTCGGTTATGTTATGCCCGAGAACTCCATCGAACTTACATTTACAGTAAGCGGTCTCGATGCAGCTGCCGCTGAAGAGACAGAAGCTCCCGCTGAAGAGGCTCCTGCAGTTGAGGAGACACAGGCTCCCGCTGTTGAGGAAACTACAGCTCCCACAACCGGAAACGCAGCAGCAGGCTCTATCCTCGCTGTTATGGCAGTTGCAGCAGCTGCAGCAGTTGTTTCCAAGAGAAAGTAATTTTTTCTGAATAGTAATTCAGGATCATGAATTAAGGCATAGCCGGACAGTTTTATTTATGTGTCCGGCTATGATTTTAAATGAAAGGCGGAGTTATTGTAAATGAAGTTAAAGAAGATACTTTCCGCAATTCTTGCGGTTTCAATGATGGCAGCTGTAACAGGCTGCGGCGGCACTGCCGAAAAGGGGTCAACAGACACCCAGCCTGCCGGAAACGATACTCAGGCTGCGGCTGATGTTGATGATGATGATGACGAGACCGAAGGCGGAGACAGCTCTGAGGGCGGCGATTCTGCTGCCGGTGCAGAGGATTTCACTGAGCTGTACGGCGAGGATACCATCAATATCACCATTTACAGCCAGCTGGCAAACTACTCAGGCGAGCTGACAGGCTGGTTCGCTGAGCTTATGAAGCAGAAGTATAACTGCGTTATGACAATTATTCCCGATTCTGACGGTACCTTTGATACCCGTATGGAATCAGGCAATCTGGGCGATATCGTAGTATTCGGATCCACAGGCAATCAGTATCAGCGTGCTGCAGCAGAGGGAATGCTTTTTGACTGGAATGAGGACGATATTCTTTCCGAATACGGTCCTTACATCAAGGAGCATATGCCCTATGCTCTTCAGAACAATGCGAACCTCAACAATTCTATCGGCGCAGGTGATGTTGTTTATGGCTTCGGTCACAACGTTGCAACATCTCCCGACGATCACGAGGCATTCTTCTATACCATGGACCTTCGCTGGGATCTTTACAAGCAGCTCGGCTATCCCGAGGTAAATACTCTTGATGATCTCTACAATCTCTTCGTTTCCATGAAGGAGATCTGCCCCACCGATGAGGCAGGCAACGAGACATATGCTATGTCCATGTGGCCCGACTGGGACGGCAACATGGTTATGTACATCAAGGCATTTGCAACCTGCTACTGGGGCTATGATGAAATGGGCTTCGGTCTTTACGATGTTGAAACAGGCAAGTACCACGATGCTCTTGAGCCTGACGGTCCCTATATGCAGAGCCTCAAGTTCTTCAACAAGCTCTATCAGGCAGGTCTT
>JAGBFZ010000337.1 GCA_018110855.1 Oscillospiraceae bacterium | reverse complement strand
GATTTTGTCCTTATGTCCATAAGCGGGTTCTGAGCGATCTGAACAGCAGCAGTTTTCTCAAGAAAAGCAACCGCACCGTTATCCTTTTCCTGCTCGACCATATGGTAATGCATATCGCCATTCCACTCTGAACCGCTTTGAATCTTATTCTTTGAAGAAATTGCATCGGCAAAATTGCTTATGATACCGGATTTTTTGAAGGGCTTGTCATTAACCGAAACAAGTCCCATACTTACCGCTTCAAACCGTTCATTTACATTTATTCCGATGGTCACACTTTTTATATCCGAAGCTGTTATTTTCAAAGCGGCAATATCCTTCTTCATTTCCGCAAAGAAGGCTTCATTGTACAGCATCAATGTCACTTTCTTCCTTGACTTCGATAATGGACGATATTGCATCACTTAAAAGATTGGAAACAGCGGTCATATTTCGTCCGTCACGGGTTACCTTGTTAAATTCACGGCACAATTCCTTGAACGGCTCTGTTTTTCCCTTGCAAAGAAAACGCATTTTATCAAGCATTGCTTTCGGAGAAAGGTGGTCGCATATTACCTCGCCATTGTTTGAAATATACACCATATAGAACGGGTGCAGACGGTTCTGCTTGTCAATATTAACGCTGTCCGAACGGTTTTTCAGCACAAAAATCACACCCGGCGGCGTTTCTGTCGACGCCTTTGCAACGGCGTGCATACCAAATGGGGCTTTTTCAATATCGGGGTGAATTTTTATGTATTCAAGCAGATCAAGACGGAACTCGTTAAGTCCCAGATCCATAATTGAAATTCCACTTGACATTTCCTCAATATCAACAACTTCTTCCTGCAAGCGTTTCAGCTGAGATTTTCTGTATTCAAGGTCTGTTTTTTCTTCGTCACTAAGAATGTTGTCATCACCTGTTGCGGTCATATCAACTATCTTCATTCTCGTTTCAACTTTAGCCTTTAAGTCGATGTACTCATCAAGGGTAACATCGGGCCAAAAGTTCACAAGCTGAATATACTTGTTTCTGCTTCCGATACGGTCAATACGTCCGAAACGCTGAATGATACGAACAGGATTCCAGTGAATATCAAAGTTTATGAGATAGTCGCAATCCTGCAAATTCTGTCCCTCGGAAATACAATCTGTAGCTATGAGAATATCTATGGTATTTGTATCTTCGGGCATAAGCAGCTGCTTGTCCTTTGAAATAGGTGAGAAGCACGTCAAAACAGTATTAAGATCTGTTCTTTTCAGCTTTGCGGTAGTTCTTCCGTCAACAGTTCCCGTAATTATCGCCGTATCAAGCCCGAAATTATCCTTAACATACTTGCTTACATTATCATATAGATAATCGGCTGTGTCTGCAAATGCCGTGAAAATAATGATTTTCCTGTTGCCCTCATTTATAGGATTTTTTATTTTGTCTGATATTACCTTGAAAAGCTCCTGCAGCTTGCAGTCGTGAGCCGGGGTAATATCTCCAACCATTAAGGTAAGATGTTCAAGGATTTCTCTGTCGCTTTCAAGACTTTCTCGCCAGGATTTCCTGTCCATATCTGCAAGGTCTATTTTCACCTTTTTTCCGAATGTAAAAAGGTCATCAGAGTTCTGATCTTCAGTATCAAATTCGCTGTCGGAAATATCCGTAAGTTCTACATCAGCGTGAAAATTCGCATTATAATTGTCGATAAGTCGGATAGTATTTTCGATAAGCTCTTTTATTCTTGTAAGCGTAAGGTTAAATGAATAAACGGAGCTTTCCATACGCTTCATAAGATTTATAGCCATAAGACGGCGTATTCCTATCTCACGGTTTGCCTGATTGAGCGAAGCATTTACAACGTTTTTGTCATATATATCTGCATATTTTGATATTTTGCTTGCGTGAATATAATGTGACGGACGGTAAATATCAAGATCAAGCTTTAACAGCTGCTCAAATATCTGATTATAGGTAACAGCGTCCTTCAAATCTGTAAGAGGTGGATTTTTTGATATAGGCTTCTTTCTTGTCGGGAATGTACCTATATCGCTCGTATCGTAATATTTCTGAATATGCTTTCTTGAACGTGCAATAGTAACACTGTCAAGCACCTCAAAAAAATCAAAATCAAGCATTTTCAGAAGATTATCCGTTGTTCTGTCGCATACGTCCCACTTGCTCCAAGTGTTGAATGCCTTTTGTGCATTTCTGAAAATATCGTCAATGGAGTGCTTTGTGTTCAGCTTATCGTCAATTATATCTGTATGTCCCTCATAAGCAAGGGCAAGCTGATTTTTCAAGTCATTGAAGCGGTTATTAACAGGCGTTGCCGACAGCATAAGCACCTTTGTCTTAACTCCTGCCCTGATAACCTTTTTCATCAACGTAACATATCTGTTTTCTTTGTCATCTTCATCGGGATTCTCGACTATCTTTCCACCGTTTCGGAAATTGTGGGATTCATCAATTACTACAAGGTCATAATTACTCCAGTTAAGTCTGTCAAGGTCAAGACCGTTAGATGTTCCGCTTTTTCTGTTCAAATCGGTGTGAAACAGAACGTCATATCTGAGCCTGTCCGAAGCAATGGGATTGTTCTTATAATTATCACGATATGTATTCCAGTTATTCGCAAGTTTTTTCGGACACAGTACAAGCACAGACTTATTGCGGTTTTCATAATACTTGATAACAGCAAGTGCCGTAAATGTTTTTCCAAGACCTACGCTGTCCGCAAGAATACAGCCGTTGTATTTTTCCAGCTTGTTTATGATAGCAAGAGCAGCGTCCCTTTGGAAATTATACAGCAGATTCCAAATTCTGCTGTCCTTGAATCCCGTTGCTTCATTGGGAAGAACGTCCTCGGAAATATCCTCAAGAAATTCGTTAAAGATATTATAAAGCGTTACGAAATAGATAAAATCGGGAGAATTTTCATTATAAGCGGCGGTTATGTTGTCAAGCACTTCATCGGTAACGTCCTGCAAACGCTGTTTGTCATTCCAGAGATCCTCAAAGATTTTCATATACGATTCCGAAATTGGAGTACCGGTTTTCTGTATCATACTGTAAGCATTATTACCGCGCTCACAACCAAGATCGACTGTTGTAAAGCCGTTAATGGGCATATAGTTCTTATCGTCAACGTTGATAAAACCCATCATATTTTCATTTGTGATGTTTGATTTGAATGTGACCTTCTGACGTATCCATTCTGCACATTCTTTGGCAATAGCCTTCTGAGTAAGCTCATTACGCAGCTTGACTTCAAACTCGGTACCGTAAAGGCTGCGTTCTCTGTTCAGACGTGGAATATAAAATTCACGCTTTTCTTTCTTTGCTTTTTCGGTAGTGAATGTAGGCGATGTAAATATAAATCTCAGTTAATCAATATCTGTAAGCTGCTTTTTCAGTTCCTGAAAAGCGTATATTGAAAAACACGCTGCAGCTACCGAAACATTGCTTCCCTGCTTCATCTCGGCAGCCAAGTCATCCTTCAGTGTTTTGTTTTTATTATCAATAATAGCTATATTCACTTTGATTCCGCCCTTCATTATCGGAATCAGCGTTCATTTTGATGCGATAAATGCCGATTCCCGGATACAATTGTACAATATATATTGTATCATAAAACGACAATTTTTTCAAGTGTTAATTATTCAAATTTTGTTTAGTTTACACAAATTGCCAGACGATCTAATCTTGACCCTATTATTATAATATCACATTACCTGTGTAAAAATCCACCCAGCAAATTCACATTTTATTCACACCATCTCCTCGGGAATAACCGGCTCATAATACTCAAGCTCTGCATCATCGGGATAATACCCTCCCCTCGGAGGCGGTGAAGGCTCCTGCGACGGTGCAGCTTGCTGCACCACTTCACGCTTTGCAAACTCAAAATCAATTTTATGAGTCTCCTTGTTCACAACAAGCGCAGCCTCAAACTCCTTGCCCGCCTTTGACTTAAAACCTTTAATCACATCTGTCCTGCCGTTTTTGAGAAGCATTGCAACCTGTGCCTCGGATATTTTCTTTTTGCAAATTTCCGTATTTACGCTGAAATCACAGCCGTTTCCGTCCCTGCTGAAATCGGAGCAGATATAGCCATACCTTGATTTTTTCATTGGCTTGCCGCATATGGGACAAACCATTTCCCGTTCCCTGTCGGAAAGAAAATCAAACTTTATTTCCTTGCTTTCACTGTCGATAACAAGATAAGCATTGAATTTTTTTCCCGATTTTGAAGTAAAGCCTTTTATCAATCCCGTTCTGCCCTTGTTAAGAAGCTGAGCGATATTCTTGTCGGTCATCTGAACGCCTGCAAGAGTCTTGTTGATGGTAAATTTACAGCCGTCACCGTCTTTGGAATATCCTGTGCAGCCCCAGCCAAATGGTGTGGGCTTTACGACTTTTCCGCACACAGGACAAAGCAGGTCGCCCTTCTGAGGAGATACATAATTCCGCTCTCCTGCCGCAGCTATCTGTGTATACCACTCCCTTGTGGTCTGCTCGATATCCCGGATAAAATTGACGACCGGCTCTTTTCCCATTGCAATGTTATTGAGCCGCATTTCCCAGTCACCTGTCATATCGGCGGATTTTATAGCATCAACGGGAAGCGTTTCAATAAGGAATATGCCCTTGTCTGTTGGAAATATGGTCTTGCCCTTGCGGTCAAGATATTTCCTTTCAAAAAGTCCTTTTAAAATAGGCGCTCTTGTGGCATCTGTGCCAAGTCCTTTTTTCTGCATTTTCATGAGAGTGCGTATCTCTTCTGGCCGGCAAGCTCCATTGCGGCCAGAAGATCAGCCTCTGTGTAACGCTTTGGCGGCTCTGTCTCGCATTCTTTTATGCTGTATTTACCTTTCAGAACATCACCCACAGCAAGTGCGGGAAGAACATTTTTCTTCTGCGGTCTTGCGTCAACAGCATACCAGCCGTTATGGGTGATAACGCTGCCCGTTGCCTTGAAACGCACCTTATTCACGTCAATAAATGCGGTTGTATCATCAAGCTCCGCCTTGGGATATATTATTCTGATAAGGGATTTTGCAAGCAGGTCATACAGCTTTTTCTCATCATCGCTCATTGATGACATATCCTTCGGAACATTCACAGTGGGGATTATGGCAGGGTGAGAACCGACCTTTTTATCATCGAAATGCCGCTTTGTAAACTTCTGCCACTTGTCCTTCGGGATCGCATACTTTGAATATTCGGGCATACTCAGCAGCTTGCTAATAGTCACCGAAACCTCGGGCATCATCGCTTCGGTCAGATGTTCGGACGAGGTTCGTGGATAGGTCATCAGCTTGTGCTCATATAAGTCCTGCATTACCTTTGTGGTCTTGTCCGAATCCCAGCCGAATTTTTTATTGGCTGCGATCTGCAGCTGTGTCGCATTGAAAAGCAGCGGAGCAGATTCGCTCTTGTGCTTGGTGTTTACCTCTGCCACAATTCCGTCGGCACTTCCGCACTCGGACAGCTTTTTCTCCGCTTCTTCAAGCTTAGTGATCTTGCCCTCCATGTATTCGGCTTCAAATACATCACCGTTTGAAGTCGTAAAGCCTGACATCAGACGCCAGAATTTCGACTTTGTATGATTGAGAATTGCCTTTTCACGCTCAACAACAAGTGCAAGTGTAGGTGTCTGAACACGTCCTACGGACAGCAGTTCCTTATATCCGCCGAAACGCTTTGTGGCGGCAACGGTCAGATTGTTTCCGATAAGCCAGTCAGCAATATCTCTCGCACGTCCAGCCATCTGCAGGTCATCGGGTGAACCGGGATTTTGTGCAGATATAGGCTGTTTCGGCTCTATCAGATTATTAAATGCTTTGCGTATCTTTTCATCGGTAAGGTCCTCTATCCACACACGCTTGTAGGGTGCTTTGCAGCCGCATGCCTGATAAACGTATGAAAATATTAGCTCTCCCTCTCTGTCGGGGTCGGCTGCGTTTATGCACCAGTCCGCCTGTTCAAAAAAGCTTTTCACAAGCTTTGAACAAGCAAGGGTCTCCTTTTTTGGTGCTATCTTGAATTTCTGCGGTATGCAGGGGAACACAGACAGATCCCAGTTTTTATATTTTTCATCATAGCTGCTTGCGGGAACAAGCGACATAAGATGGCCGATGCCGTGACAAAGCACAGCGTCCTCACCGCCCCATTTGAACCTATAATAGCCCACAGTCGGCTCTCCCTGCATTGCTATTCTCTGGCCTGCTCTCAGCACATTTGCAATCGTCTTGGCCAGACTGCTTTTCTCTGCGTAGATTACTAACATATTACTCCTAAAATATTTGCTATTTAATTTAACTGCGTCTCAGATAAATATCCGGCAATACCACTGCACATTCCGTATTATCCTCTTTATCTGTCCACGCAGTAATAAAACGTATTTCTCCTTTATACGGCGTATATCCACGTGCCGAAAGGTCTG
>JAGBFZ010000336.1 GCA_018110855.1 Oscillospiraceae bacterium | reverse complement strand
GGGAGCTTCCTATGGATATGATAATAACAAAAATTTACAGCGAATAAATGTTCTGATTATATTATAGCACATCTGTTCTGATTTGTCAAGCCCTTTTTTAAAAAAATTTACGGTTATGCATGATTCGTGCATAACCGTAAAATATTATCAGCCGCTTTCTTATTTTATTTTCCTTGCCTCAATATAAGATCTCTTATCCTCGGCATGACCCCTGGAGAAGGTCTTGCGGGGGAGAGCGCCGTCCTTGATGACAGTGGGGAAAAGCTCCGCCTTGCCCATGTCGGGGAGCAGAATACCTGCACTTCGGGGAGCCATAGCCAGCTCCTTCACCACATCCGCACCGTGGATATAATCAATTTTTCCGCCGTGCTCCCTGAGATATCCGTCAAGGAAGCTCTGAACGCTGCCAACAGTAAGATTGGAGGAAGGCTTTCTAATGCCATACCGCCTTGTCACGCCGCCGCAAATCCATTCAAAGCTCTGCATATTTTCGGAAATATCCTCTGTAAGACCTAAGCTCTCGGACATTTTCTCAAGAAGATCAGCGGAGTCAATATCGGTGATTATCCTGTGGATAGCCTCAAACTCCAATGCCTCGCTGTGAAGGTTCACTATCTCCGCAAGAGCATAACGTGCGGGATGGGAGGACATATCCTTGTCGGGATTTTCCCTTTTCAGCTCTTCATAATATTCCTTAGCTGTGGCAAGGGAATGGTTGCCGTCGCCCATTGCATAAAGCAGCACAGGAACGTCCTTTATGCCGTACCGCTTTTCAAAGCTCTCTTTGCTTCCAAGAGCAGCAAGAGCCTTGTCGCAGCCGTCAATATCCTCGCCCTGAACAAGATAACCCTGAATGCTGCCGCCGTTTTTCATAAGAGTGAAATCATAGAGCTTTTCAAGGGAATCCTTCTTCTCTCCGAGCTTTTCGATAACAGTTCTTTCGGGGTCGTCAATAAGTATCATAATGTGGGGCAGTTCAAGGGGAGCGCCTCTGCGTACCTTCAGACGGGGAGGTATCCTCTCTGCAACGGTAGCTTCGGTGGCTCTCACAGGCGATGTGCTTCCCTTTCTGAAATCATACTGCTCAAGGTCGATCATTCCCACAAGCCCCTGACGAACCTTGCCTGTGCTGTCGGTGCGTTCGAGGTAGATCAAAGAGTCCTTGTATTCCTTGAAAATGCCCCTGTCAAGATAATCCTTCATGGCAGTGCGGATATCTGCGATCATCTTCTCCGAATCGGGGCTTTCAAGATACGCCTCGGGAAGAATGAGCTTCAGAGCGGAAACATCTCCCGCAAGCCTTGCAGCGTCCTCCCAGTATTCGGGCTGAGAAGTAAACTGATCGCAGGCAACCACCGCCCATCTGCTCATATCGGTGTTTTGGGGCAGTAAAATATCGGCAGCGCCGAATGCAGTTGATGATTTTTTCACAGAACATACTTCCTTTCATTCCTCGGTAAGGCTTAGCTTCATGGACATATAGATGGACTTGTCCTCAATAAATTTCAGCTGCTTGTAAAGCGGGTAGCCGCATTTTGTGGCTCTCAGCTCTATGTATGACAGATCCCAAGCCTTGCCGTCCTCGATAGCCATGCTGACGAGCTTGTTAGCAATACCTCTCCTGCGGAACTGAGGGAGAGTGTAAACATTCATCAGCGTGCCTGTTTTTCCCGTTATGAACAGAGGACTTGCAGGCTTGTTGATAAGCAGGAAGAAAACGCAGCCTGCCGCAATGCCGTCCTCCTCCGCAAGATATACCACGCAGTCACGGTTAAGATGCTCCTGAAAATAGCCCTTTGTTTTATCAGCGATCTCATCAAAGACAGACTGTTCAAGATCATCGTGAGTTTCATGCATATAGCCAAGCCGCAGCTCAATAAGAGTGGGAATATCCGCAGGCTTTGCTTTTCGATAGGTTATCATTTCCCCATATCCTTTCTGTAACATTATCTGTAAATGATTATAACACAGCTTTGTGCCGATGTCAAATAAAAAAAAGCGTCCGCTGCAAGGACGCTGAAAAAAGAAAATAAGATAAATTGGCATCTGATGAAAAACGTGTCTGCAATTTTTCAGCAGATGCTCTTATATAAATTACTCCACAAGGAGGGTGGAGGAGATTCTGGACGCCGCCCGCTTTGCAGAAAAAGCCAAAATACCTGCATCGCCATTCTGCCTGCGGACAGCTATAAAAGTTATTTTGAGATCCTATTGTTTCAGAAATCAAAGCTTGCAGCGTTTGCAGTGCAGGAACGAAATACGCTGCATTTTTTCGGTACAGCCGCTGCGAAGGGGAGCGCAGCGGAGACCGTATCATAAAAGGAGAGATGTTAAGGGATTTCTGTCGGATACGGGTCAATTTCCATATCATTTCCCTTATCATGGTTATATTATAATCGGCAAATGTGATGAAACCATGAAAGAAAAGGGAAAACGAGCAAAAAATCCCTCAAACGGTTTATGAGAATATAATACACCCCATGGCATGGGATATTTTGTCGCAACGGATCATGTAAAAAAATAAATCCGCCTCCAAAAAAATGGAAGCGGATATATTGTTGTTTTTATTTCTTTTCGTCCGAGACCTCAACAGCGGTCTTGTTAGCAAGCTCCTTGATCTTAATGCTGTAATAGGTTCCGAAATAATCCTCAACGCCGTCCACAGTGTCATAGGTGAGCTGCATTGTGAGAGTGACTTCAAAGCTTGAAAGGGTCATTACAGTGACGTTATCAAGGGTAAGGTCAACGCCCTCTGTGCCTGTTACCGTCGAAATGACAGCCTCGGCTGCGGGAGAATATTTTGCGGCAAGAGCAGCTTTTTTATAATTGTAATACTCCTCAGCGGTCTTTCGGTCGATCTTGCAGGGTATCTCCTCCATGTATGCGGTAAGATAATTTTCCCCATCGGACTGGTCAAATTTAAATGTGTAGGTGATAAGGGAATCGTCCGCATAGAAAAACTGACTGTCAGCAGGGATACGGTTTCTAAGCTCCATAAGGTCGGTGTCCGTGCTTACGCACCATATCTCGGTGTCGCTGTCATAGTAAAGCTCCGAATCGGAATTGAGAGCAATGATCTTTTTCATCGGCATACCAAGGCGTATCTTGCTCAGCACACCCGTATAGTCATCAACGGGAGCCTCCTCCTTCTTGCAGGCGCAGAACAGGGTGAGAACAGACAGTATAGCAAGCATGATCGCTGTGATTCTTTTCATAAAACTAATACCTCGCAATATGTAAATTATCCGAAATTATTCACATCGGCATAAACGTCTATATATATAATAATATAAATCACGCCCGTTGTCAAGGAAAATGACGGTATTTTTTATGCGTTTTTTGACTTGATTGGGTGAGATATTTTTGTGAAAAATCGCCTTTGAAAAAAATTTTGCAATATGATATCATTAATATAAGGTTTTAGATAAGGAAAACTCTCAGAAAGGAATGGTCATAAAAATGAAAAGAATAATCACCGCCTGCCTTGAGCAGACCATAAAATTTGAGACCGAGGAGGAGATAGAGGCGTTTAAGGCGCAGCTTGACCGAAGGAGCATAAAATACCGTATTCTCAGCACAGAGAAGTGCGGCGGAGGAATAATTGCCCGTATCAAAAAGCAGTACAATACCTATGATGTGGGAGATTATTTCGACTGACGGGGAGGGCATTTTATGAGAAAGCACACTCCGCTGGGAGATGAGGAAATGCTGAGCCTTCCGGATTGCCGCTTTTTAAATGAAAAAGGTGGCTGCGAGCGGCTGAGTATTCCAAGGTGTACAGGCGGAAAATGCTCATTTATATCCATGTCCTCGGACAGACCCGATCAAAGCAGCTGGAGAACACGTCTGTCCCTGCTTTCCGAGGAGGAGCAGATAAGGATCGCAAAAAAATATTATGGCGGAAAGCGCCCATGGAAGGACGGGGGAGGTACTGTATGAGCTTTGAAACGGGACAAAAAGTGATATATGACGGCAGAGAGCTTTGCAGGATAGGAGAAGTCTGCCGAAAATGCTTTGACGGCATACATGAGGAGGAATATTTCAGCCTCATTCCCGAAAATGCACCCAATTCCTGCTATTATGTCCCTGTTGACAAGCTTGAGGGAAGAATACGTCCGCTGATGACAAAAGAGGAAATATACGCCGCCATTGACGGCAGTCTGACGGAAAACATCCTTATGTGCATCGATAAAAATCAGCGAAAGGCAGTTCTCAGTCAGACTGTGAAAAGCGGTGACAGCCGCCTTATCATCGGAATGATAAGAGAGCTTTTCGAGGAAAAGAAACGCCGTGCCGCCGAAGGCAAGGAGCTGATTTCCTGCGATGAGAAGGCGCTTGTCTCTGCGTGCAGAGTCATCGGTTCGGAATTTTCGGCAGTTCTGGGCATTCCCGAGGACGAGGTGGGCAGGCTTATCGAGGACAGGCTTTCGGGAAAATAAATCAGGCTTATGCGCAGTATCAGGACTGTGCATAAGCCGTTTTTGTTTTAATAATATTCCACCACATCGGATATCTCGTTACCCTTGAAAATAACTCTTGGTATACGCTTGGAGATCCCGCAGACTATCTCATATCCGATTGTACCGCTCATTTCTGCAAGATCATCGGCTGTTACAGTCTCATTGCCGTCCGTTCCGATAAGCGTTACTTCGGTGCCTTCATGAACGTCCGGGATATCCGTAACGTCCGCCATAAGCTGATCCATGCATATCCGTCCCACAATGGGCGCCCTTCTGCCGTTAATGAGCACATATGCCTTGCCCGAAAGGCTTCTTGAATAGCCGTCGGCATAGCCGATGGGAATAGTCGCAAGGATAATATCCTTATCCGCCTTGTAGGTCCTGCCATAGCTTACATAGCAGCCCGCTTTAAGGGGCTTCACATAGGAAACAGCAGCCTTCAGATCCATCACGGGACTCAGCGTCACAGGCATAACAAGGCTTCTGTCGGGCTTTAATCCGTAGAGCATAATGCCGAATCTGACAAGAGTGCTGCGGCTGTCGAAGCTGAATGTGCCGCCTGCGCTGTTAAGGCAATGAGTGTGACGAAGGGAAACGCCCCTGTCCTTCACAGCCTTGCACAGCCTGAAAAATCTATCTGTCTGGGCGGCGGTGTAAGCCCTGTCGTTATAGTCCATGCTGTCTGCGGCAGCGTAATGGGTGAACATTCCGTCAAGAATGACCCCGCGAAGCTCGGCGGCACTGCAGATATCCTCCTCTGCGGCAGCGAGAGCGTCATCAAACGAGGCGCATACTCCGATACGTCCCATTCCCGTATCGGCAGCCATGTGAATTTTCACCTTAACGCCCGAGCTTTCTGCACATTCGGAAAGCTCTCTTGCATATTCAAGAGAAACAGCCGCCTGAATAATGTCATATTCTGCAAGCTCCGAGGCGTATTCGGGGGGAGTGTGTCCTAAAATAAGGATCTCGCCTTTTACTCCTCTTCGGCGAAGATTTTCCGCTTCCTTAATATTTGAAACAGCAAAAAAGCTGAGCCCCTTTGATTCAAGATAAGGAGCAATGTTGCCGTCATCGTGACCGTAAGCGTTTGCCTTGACAACGCAGGCGATCTGTGTGGTTTTTTCATTTATAAGGCTTCTCAGAGCGGTAAGATTGCCGTCCAGCCTGTCGAGATGGACTTCTGCCCATGCTCGTCTGAGAAATTTTTTCATGCAGTATGTATCTCCTTCTTGATTTATGGGAAAATATGTGCTATAATAATATCACATTTATCAAAGGGGTGACAAAATGGATATTATCAGAGAAAAGACCTTGTGCTTTACGGGCCATCGTCCCGAGAAGCTGCCTTCGGGGGGAGCGGACGGCTCGAAAGAGGTAAAGGTCATAAAAAGTATGCTTTACAATGAAATATCCGCCGCTGCCGATGAGGGCTATGATACCTTTATCACAGGAATGCAGAGGGGAATAGATCTGTGGGCAGGTGAGATAGTTCTGGAGCTTGCGGCTTCACGCAGACTGAAGCTGATCGCAGCGCTGCCCTATCGGGATTTCGGAAAAGGCTTCAAGGGGGCTGACAAGTGGAATTTCGGTCGGATAATCGACAGTGCGGAGCGTGTTGTGATAATATCCGAGACCTATACGCCCTCCTGCATGAATCTTCGGAACCGATATATGGTGGACAATTCCTCACGTCTTATCGCAGTAGTGGGGAATGACAGAAGCGGCACGGGACAGACTATCCGATACGCCGAAAATCAGGGTATTGATATCCGCAGGATAGATCTTGACACATTGTTTCCCGATGAAAACCAGCTTACTCTATTATAACTCAAACGGTGAATTTTTTCAAGTCAAACTTCAAATTGTATCCACATTGTAACCATTTACTCAAAGAGGAGAATGAGCGCCGCCGCTCCGCATATTATCACCGACAGCTTGAAAAGCCAATTAATTATCCTGCCCGCAGCAATGCGGGCTTTTATTTTTGCAGGAGACAGGGGAGCGGGGGAAATGCCGTTTTCCAGACTGATTATCTGTGCTCGTGCTTCGTCCTCAAGAGACGAGTCAGGGCGGGGAAGACCCTCTGCTCTGAGAAACACCACTGCCTTTTCAAAATATACGCTTTCGGGGAAGCTGACCTCCACGATCCTTTTATTAACGCCCTTTATCATATGATTTAAACATATCCCTTCATATTATTTTCTTTCGGGGATATTATATCCTGATTGGCAGAAAAATATACATCAGGTAAATTTTTTCAGCAGAAATTATCCCCAATAACCGAATGATTGTTGAAAACTCTGTTGAAAAGGTTGAAAACTACCTTAAAAAATAACCCATATGCCGTCGAAAACGGTTGAAAAAAGTTATACCG
This sequence comes from Oscillospiraceae bacterium, assembly GCA_018110855.1. Classification (GTDB taxonomy): domain Bacteria; phylum Bacillota; class Clostridia; order Oscillospirales; family Ruminococcaceae; genus Huintestinicola. Next base: position 930 of record JAGBFZ010000336.1, on the reverse strand, counting down.
AGAGTAATATTCTGCTGCAATATAAAAATCGGCTGACAACCGTACAGGCTGTCAGCCGAAAATCATTCAAGGATTATTTTATCTAACCTGATCCTCAAGACCGCATCTGATAGCAGCCTCGTTCTCGCACCATGCGAGGCATACGCCCTCGGGGTCGTATTCCTTGCACTTAGCGGTCATGTCAGCAACGATCTGATCGAACTCTGCGTCAGATTCTGCATAAACAGCGTTCCATGTGGAGGTTACGATGGTGTTCTTTACCTGCTCCCAAACGATCTCAAGCTCATCGGACTTGGAGGATTCAGAGTAGGAGGTTGCAAGAGAAACCTTGTAATTTGTGGTGTTCATGTACTCCTGAGAATTGTAGCAGCCTGTGCGGTCTCTCCAATCCTGCTGGATCTCGAAGTTGGAGTCTGCACGGCGGCTTACCCAGTTGTCGCAGTTATAGGTCTCGCCGTTGGAGTCGGGGTTGGAAGCGTCTCTGGACCAGGTGGTGTTGTTAGCCTGGAAGGTACCCTCGTTAAAGGAGATACCACCCCATTCTGCGGGCATGATAGTGCCCTTTCTGTCCTTGTAAGCCTTTTCGCCAAGCTCTGTGAAGCAGCAGTGACCCTCATCGTCATAGTACCAGCAAACGTCCTTGGGACCGTACCAGTAGGTCATGTAGCCCTCGGGAGTGGTGAGGTAGTTGATGATAGCCATGCAAAGCTCGGGATATTCGGTGTTTGCGCCGATAGTCCAAACTCTGTTGCCGCCCATTACGTTCATACCGTAGCAGAGAGGAGAAGCGTCCTTGGGAACCATGGGGAACATACCCTTGCCCTCGGTGAGGTGCTCCTCGGAGTTGTAGAGAGCGGAGCCTGCATAATCGAAGATGGAGAAGAAGATACCGCCGTTCTGAGCCTTTTCACTCATCTTGTCATAGGTCTG
>JAGBFZ010000335.1 GCA_018110855.1 Oscillospiraceae bacterium | reverse complement strand
ATGGAAAAGCAGGGCTGCGAGTTTATATCTCCCCGTGAATGCGATATCTACATCGGCTCAATGGGCGAGGCTGCGGGAATAAAGGCTGCTTCTCTTGTGAAAGCTCTCAGAGATGAGGGCTACAGAGCCGAATGGGACGTTATGGGCAGAGGCGTTAAGGCACAGATGAAATACGCCAACAAGATAGGTTCCGCTTTTTCTATGATACTCGGTGACAATGAGCTTGCAGAAGGCAAGGCAAAGCTAAAGAATATGAAGAGCGGCGAGGAAACGGAAATATCTCTTGACAGCAGCTTTATTGATAATTTTGCCAATATCCACACTGCGGATATGCTGGCTTCGGAATTTTAACTGAAAGGAAGTTATAAAAATGGCAGATAATATGAAAGGACTCAAGCGAACCCATTACTGCGGCGAGGTCGAGGGAATCGGCAGCGAGGTAACTGTTGGCGGCTATGTTCAGAAAGCAAGAGATCTTGGAAATCTTATATTCATCGATCTGAGAGACAGAACGGGCATCGTTCAGCTTGCCTTTGACGACAGCACCGACAGAGAAATATTTGAAAAGGCATCCTCCTGCCGCTCGGAATTTGTTCTCATGGCAAAGGGAACCGTCCGTGAAAGAGAGAGCAAGAACGCCGAGATAAAAACGGGAAATATTGAAATATACGTTACCGACCTGCGTATTCTGGCAAAGGCTCAGACACCTCCTTTCGAGATCGTTGACAACTCCAACACCAACGAGGAGCTTCGCCTGAAATACCGCTATCTCGATCTGCGCAGACGTCCTCTTCAGAATAATATCATTATGAGAAGCAAGATCGCCAAGACTGCCCGCGATTATTTCTATGAGAACGGCTTTATCGAGATCGAAACTCCCATGATGATAAAGTCCACTCCCGAGGGCGCAAGAGACTACCTCGTTCCCTCAAGAGTTCACCCCGGCAGCTTCTATGCCCTGCCCCAGTCGCCCCAGATCTATAAGCAGCTTCTGATGATAGCAGGCTATGACCGCTATATCCAGCTTGCCCGCTGCTTCCGAGACGAGGACCTGAGGGCGGACAGACAGCCCGAATTCACCCAGATCGACCTGGAGATGTCCTTCGTTGACACCGAGGATATCATGCAGATGGCAGAAGGCTTTGTGAGACGGCTTTTCAAGGATGTTCTTGACAAGGATATCCCCACTCCCCTGCCCCGCATGACCTATACCGAAGCAATGGAGCGTTACGGCTCGGACAAGCCCGATACCCGCTTCGGCATGGAGATAACCGACCTGACAGACACAGTTAAAAGCTGCGGCTTCGGCGTATTCACCACAGCCATTGAAAACGGCGGCACAGTTCGATGCATAACCGCAAAGAACGCCGCAGGAACCTTTACCAGAAAAGAGATAGACAAGCTCACCGAATACGTCAAGGGAATCGGCGTAAAGGGACTTGCATATATCCGCTGGGTAGATGACGCTCCCAACTGCTCCTTCGGCAAATTCTTAGGCGAGGGCGAGCTTGATGCAATTCTCGCAAAGGCAGGCGCAGAAAAGGGCGATGTGGTATTCATCATTGCAGATAAGAAGAATACCGTCCTCTCCTCTCTGGGTGCGCTGAGACTTAAAACCGCAAAGCAGCTTGACATTATCCCCGAAGGAATGTTCAATTTCCTGTGGATAACCGAGTTCCCCTTCTTTGAATGGAACGAGGAGACTAAGAACTGGGACGCAATGCACCATCCCTTCACTATGCCCATGGACGACTGCCTGCAATATCTCGATACTGCCCCCGAAAAGGTATTTGCAAAGGCATATGACCTTGTACTGAACGGCACAGAGCTTTCCAGCGGCTCAATCAGAATCACAGACTACGAGCTTCAGCAGAAGATGTTTGAATCCTTGGGACTTACAGACGAGGAAATTCAGGCAAAATTCGGATTCCTTGTGGACGCATATAAATACGGTGCAGCCCCCCACGGCGGCATGGGAATCGGACTTGACCGTCTTGCAATGATAATGTGCGGCGCAGACAGCCTCCGTGACGTAACAGCCTTCCCCAAGGTTCAGAACGCCTCCGAGCTTATGAGCGACTGTCCTGCAAGAGTTGACAAGGAAAGCCTTGATATCCTCGGAATACAGCTTGCCGAGACTGATGAATAAAATAACGGACTGCTCTCCTGTTTACAGCAAAATGGCATTATCCCTTTTTAAGGGGATAATGCCATTTTAGCACATTTGTACCATTTTGTCAATAGTTTAAGAAACAAATGTTTGAAATTTCATATACCTGCACAAAGCTGAACCAAATTATTTGTGAAATTCAGCACAAATGTACTATTGCTTTTCTTCAGCTTCAGCAAGGCTGCCATAACCGTACATTTTAACAGACCGTTCCATGATCATTTCCGCCAGATTTTTGCCCAAGCTGTTGACAGAAACGATAAAACCGCCGTATAGCTTCAGCGTAACGTCCGAATAAGTGGAAAGCTCCCCTCTCAGATATGTCTCATAGGAGGTATATGCAGGAGTATCCTCATAAGTGTGAATGACCCTTGCCTCCGCCGCCAGCTTGGGGAACTTCCCGGCAAATTCCTCCATCCAGCCCACCTGAATCGGGATGATAGCGTCTCTGAGAGATGCTTTTTCCTCGGAAATATCAGGCAGCCCCGCCTTTACCTCTTCAAAGCGTGCGGGAGCGGTGGACTGCATCATGTACCCGTATTTTTCACGGATAGGATTGCGTCCGTCCTCGGCAGCAGCACGAAAATCGAGGAGCAGGGACCGCAGAAGCTCCTCATTCCAGCAGTAATACTGACTTCTGCGCATAATGGAAAAGGTCTCCCAGTCGTCCTGACAGTCGGCTCTTCCGCCCTCGTTCTGAACCTTGTCAAACCATTTCCATTCCATGGAAATAATTTCCTCGGCAATCAAGACCCTGTCTGCAAATGCAGAAACCTCCTCCGCAAGCTGAGCAAGGAAATCCTCGGAGCTGTCGGTGATAAGCTGCGACCGCACCTCGTCTCCGAGCATACGGCAGATACGTTCAATACCGTTCAGAACGTCCTTTCCCTCGGCAATATCCCCGATAATATCCGCAATACTTCCGAGACGGGGAAGAAGAGCCGTGCTTTTAAAAAGCCATTTGCTGTACGGAGCATATTTTCCGCACAGGATATGCGCAGCTCTCGCCGCACTCTGCATGAAATCCCCGAGAGCAACAAATGCCGCCGCATTTTCTCCCCGCTTAACCGCCCTTGTGTAATTATACTGTCCGCTCTGTCCTGCCAGAGCAAGCTGCTGAGCCAGCTTTTTAAGTCTGACCGCCTCGGGCTGACCAACTTTTAATCTTCTCCGAATATCCTCAAAATCACCCGAAAAGTCCATGTAAACTTCGCCGCTTATTGCACAGGCAAGCAGAAAATCATCGGTACACAGCCATTCCTCGGTGCTTTCGGGAACATGACCGAATCCCGTGAATTTTCTGAGAAAATCGGAAATGCGCATTACACCCGTCCGACCTTCTCCATGGGGAGTAATTAGCCTTTTCAAACCCATAAATGTCTTTGGCAGAAGATCATATGCCCTCTGAAGCTCTTCACCTATCTTTTCATATGTCTCATCGTCAACCCATATAACAAAGGAAGGACCGAAATCATGATCTGCGGAAAGCTCATCATCAAAGCCAAGACATTCCGAGCCTTCACCCGCAAGACCACAGGCGATTTTCGGGAGATATTCCCCGAAATTCCGCTTGAGCATAGGTCTGCCGAAAGCTTCAAAATATCTTCTGCAAAGCTCCGCTCCCTTAATATTAGGTCTGCCGCCTATTTTATCATAAGCCGCAGCCAGATTGCCGCTTACAGTATCAAAGAAATTATTCCTGCCCATGTGAAGCTCAATTTCCGATAAAGCCGCTTCGTAATATTCCGCCGCCTCGGAATATTTTTCCTCGGAAAACAGAATATCACCCATAGCCGCAAGAGCCGCACTGTAATGAAAATCCGAGGGAGAACGCCCCTTGAAAATGTCCATTGCAGGAGCAAGAACAGTTTTCGCCCTGTCAAGTTCACTGAGCCTTATAAGACAAACCGCTAAATTTGAACGGGAAATAGCCGTTCTTATCTCACCCTCGGGAGACCGCTCCGCAATATCCAGAGCCTTTTCAAGACAGTCCGCAGCATCATTCCACCGTCCCGCCTCCTGATGAAGCAGCGCAAGATTATTGTAATAGCTTGAAAGAAGTCCTTCTTCATCGGGGAGCTTTGCGAGCATACCCCATATTTTGCTATAATAACCGTAAGCCTCGTCAAGCTTTCCCGAAGCCCTGCACGCATTTGCGCAGTTGAGCAGAGCCGCACATCTTCGGGGCGATTCCCCCTCCCCTATAATATCAAGAAGCTCCTCAGAGCAGCGGCAGCAATTAAGAGAACTCTCGAATTTGCCGCAGTCACGGTAAAAACCCGCCAGCTCGTTGTAAAGAGTTATTTCAATATCCGTCCTGCCCTCATTATGCGCCGTTTCAAGACAGCTGTTCATATATTCTTCCGCCTCATCAAGCCTGCACTGATGAAGCAGTTCGTCAATTTTTTCGAGTATCTCCCGAACGTCCATAATAATTCCCTCCCACCGAAAAAAGCCGCCTGCGCCTGTTAAATAAACAGCACGCACAGGCGGCATATATATTATTTCAAAAATCCGTCAATGATCTTCCTCTCAGCCTCTTCCTCGGTAAGTCCGAGAGTTCTGAGCTTGATTATCTGCTCGCCTGCGATCTTGCCGATAGCCGCCTCATGGATAAGAGAAGCGTCAAGGCTTGCGGCATTGAGAGCGGGAGCGGCATTGACCCTGCCGTTGTCCGCAAGAATGGCGTCACATTCGGAATGACCCGTGCAGCGGCAGTTTCCGTTGATGACCGAGGTGTATTCCTGATAGGAATTGCCCTTTGCCACCGAGCGGGAAACAAGATCGACAGCACTGTCGTCACCGTCAAGGGTAACATTGAAAACAGATCTTGCAGTCTCATTATTATCCGTAAGCAGCCTCTCACGAATAACGAGCTTAGCACCCGCACCGAGATTTGCCGAGGTGGAGCGGTCGGAGCTTGTAACGCCGCCTATCTGCATGGTATCCATCTCCATGTAGGAATTTTCTCCCATGGTAACATCGGTAACGGGATCAATGCGCTTAGCGCCGTTTCCCTTGCCCGTTCCGATGTGCTTTTCCTTGTAAAGCACCTTGGCATTTTTGCCGATGAAGAAGCGGTGAATACCGTTGTGGCGTGATTCCTCCTCGTCATCGCTGTGAACGCCGCAGCCTGCCACAATAATAACATCTGCGCCGTCCTCCACGATAAAGTCATTGTATACAAGATCGTCCACGCCGCCCTTGGTAATGCAGGCGGGGATATAAACGGTCTCCCTCTGAGCCTTTGCGCTTATCCTTATGACAATGCCGGGATCATCCGTCTTAGGCTCTATCTTGATATTTTCCGAGGACTGTCTGCCTGCGCAGCCGCTGTCCTCACGGATATTGTAAGCACCCTTGAAGCTTCCGCCGTCCCAGTCGGAAACGACCTTCAGAAGCTGACCTGTAATATCGTTCATAGCTCAGCATACCTCCTTTCCCTTGCTCAGAGGACATCTGCAATCCGAGCCGCCCTTCAGAATGAGCGGGAGAATATCCTCTCTGCTGCCCTGTGCGGTAACACGTCCGTCAGCAATGACAGCAATGTGATCGGCAATTTCCATTATCCTCTCCTGATGGGAGATAACAAGCAGTGAACGGCTGCCCTCGCTCTTGAGCCGCTCAAACGCACTGATAAGATTAGAAAAGCTCCACAGGTCAATGCCTGCCTCAGGCTCGTCAAATACAAGCATATCCGCATTTTTTCTTGCCAGCACCGTAGCTATCTCAATGCGCTTGCTTTCGCCGCCCGAAAGGCTTGAGTCCGCCTCTCTGTCCATATATTCCCTTGCGCACAGACCCACCTCGCCCAGCAGGGAGCATATCCTGTCCTCGCTGAGCTTTTCCTCTGCTGAAAGCTCTATCAGGTCTCTTACGGTAAGACCCTTGAAGCGTACAGGCTGCTGAAAAGCGTAGGCAACGCCCTTTTTCGCCCTTTCGGTAATGTCGCATTTGGTGATGTCCTCGCCGTTCAGGATAATACTTCCTCCGCAAGGCTCATAAAGCCCCGCAATTATCTTTGCAAGAGAAGTCTTTCCGCCTCCGTTGGGACCTGTTACCACAGTCAGCTTGCCGTCGGGAACGGTCAGGTCAATGCCTTTCAATAGCTCCTCGCCCTCGGGAAGCCGCCAGCGTATATCTTTAAGCTCGAGCATTATTTTTCATATCCTTTCATTTCGAAGATAAATGTCAGAAAATAACATATTCTACATAATTATACTATACCGCTATATTTTTGTCAATATAGAGAACAGGCAGAAAAAATGAATATACTATTAACCGCCATTTTTGTCCGTCTGTAATATTTTCTGAAAAAACTTTTCAAATATCTATTCCAATTTGCAGAATAATGTGATATAATTACATTATCTATAATTTTATATCGCATCAAATCGGGAGAAATTCAGATGAACAAATACAAAAAGCTAATGGGCAATACGCTGATATTCGGCATAGGCTCCTTCGGGGCAAAATTCTTGGGCTTCTTTATGACCATGCTCTATACCCGCTGCATGACCGAAGCGGAGTATTCAACAGCGGATCTTCTTTATAATACAGTAAACGTCCTTGTGCCGCTTGTGACCTTCAGCATGGCGGACGCAATAATCCGCTTCGGCATGGACAGGGAATACGACTGCAAAAGGGTCTATACGGGAGCGAACGTGTGCGTCCTTATCGGCATGACAATATTCATGCTCTTCACCCCTCTTATAAGCAAAAACGAGACTATCGGCGGATATACCTTCCTGCTTTATATTTATTGCTACTTCTCCTGCTTCCGACAGATGGCATCGCAGTTTGTCCGTGCAAGAGGGTATGTTAAGCTTTTTGCCGCCGACGGGATCCTTTCCACATTTATTCAGATAATAGCAAATCTTATCCTGCTTCTCGGCTTCAAGCTGGGGGTAACGGGCTATGTGCTTTCCATCGTGATAGCAGACGTCTGCTCGCTGCTGTTCCTCACATCGGTGGCAAGCCTGCATAAGTGCCTCGATACGTTCTATATCGACAAAAAGGTGATCGGGGAAATGCTCAGATTCTCCGCACCGCTTATCCCCACCTATCTTCTCTGGTGGGTGACCTCCGCCTCGGACAGATGGTTTGTCATAAATATGGTGGGAGATACTGAAAACGGCATATATTCCATTGCCTATAAGCTCCCCACCCTTCTCATGCTTGTAACCACCATGTTCTATCAGGCATGGCAGATGTCCTCCATCGAGGAGCGCAACAGCGGCACTCTGGGCAAATTCTACGAGACCGTTTTCGGAGCATATTCATCATTTCTTTACATTGCCGCCGCAGGACTTATAATGCTCTGCAAGCCCCTCACCCTGATACTTACGGGAACAGCGGAGGGAAGCCGCTTTCAGGAGGCATATGTGTTCACACCCGTTCTGATAATCGCAATGATCTTCCAGTGCTTCTGTCAGTTTTTCAGCTCCGTCTATACCACTAAAAAGCGTTCTCTCAATTCCTGCGCCACCGCATTTGTGGCGGCTGTGGTGAATATAATCCTCAATTTCCTTCTCATACCGCAGTATGGCGTGTGGGGAGCGGCAATTGCCACCGCTTCGGCATATTTTTCCTGCTTTGCAGTCAGACTTTTCGATGCAAGAAAGCTCATTTTCTTCCGTGTGGATTATTTCCGTTTTCTGGTAAATACCGTCATAATCATATTCATGTGCGTGATAACAGCAAAGCAGCCCAGCGTATATTGGGTGGGACTTATCTTAGGCTTTATCGTATGCGCCGTGTATAATTTTGACGCTGTAATAAAAACTCTGCGCAAAATACTCAGCAGAGGAAGCCGAAGGACAAACAATAATGCGGCTCGGTAATATAACAAAGAGCTTCGGGGAAATAAGCGTGTTTCATAGCTTCAGCGCAGATATCCCCAACGGCGGATCAACGCTGATAACAGGTGAATCGGGCTGCGGAAAAACCACCCTTCTTCGTATAATTGCAGACCTTGAGAAATATTCGGGGGAAATTTCCGACCGCCCCTCGGGAAACATCTCCGCAGTGTTTCAGGAGGACAGGCTGTTTGAGGAGCTTTCCGCCCTTGAAAACTGTTTCCTTGTCCTGTCGGGAAAGCCACGTTTTGACATTGCCGAAGCCCTTTTATCCACAGGACTTTCGCATGATGATATCACCCGTCCCGTAAAGGAGCTTTCGGGAGGAATGAAGCGCAGAACTGCAATAGTGCGTGCGCTCTGCCCCGAGTTCGGCACATTGCTCCTTGATGAGCCTTTCAAGGGTATCGACCCCGAAAATCTGCGTAAGACCGCCTCACTTATCGGAAAATATTCGGCAGGCAGAACAGTGCTTCTTGTATCTCATAATATCATTTCAGAAGAGGAAGAAGAGCTGCGGCTCATAAGCGGCGGCAGTAAGATAAGTCATATATCTATTCCCTCACGTCCATAAGCAGCAATATAAAAAAACAAGGCGCAGAAGGATCCCTTCTGCGCCGAAATTGTCATTGGTGCGACTAAGCCGATAAGCCGGGTTTTGTCGTGTGCGGAAATCTATCTGAGCGAATCGTCGCCGAAACGCTTTAGCCGTCATTACGGTACGCCTGCCGAGCAGACATTGACGTACTCGTACCAATAGACGTTGCATCGGATAGGGTTTACATGGCAGCGATGTCTCCATCGCTCCGGTGAGCTCTTACCTCGCCTTTCCACCCTTACCCCCGAAAAGGGGCGGTATATCTCTGTTGCACTGTCCCTAAGGTCGCCCTCGGCTGCCGTTAGCAGCTATCCTGCTCTGTGATGCCCGGACTTTCCTAACGCAGTAGCGTTCAACCGCATAGCTTACTCGCAAGGCTATTTTACCACATAGCCGAAGTCTTGTCAAGGGTAATGTTGTGTAAAAAATAACAAAAAACCTTTCCTATTTTTAATATTGCTATTGCATTTTTTGTAAGATTGTGTTATTATATATAAGAATAATGCCGAAATGCGGCAAATTTACGATCGCACATTGAATGTGCGTGACAGGGAGATTTGATTTATGCCAAAGAAGCAGGATATCAATAAGATAATGATAATCGGTTCAGGACCCATTATCATCGGTCAGGCGTGTGAGTTTGACTATTCGGGAACGCAGGCGTGCAAGGCGCTGCGCAACCTCGGCTATGAGATAGTGCTGGTTAATTCCAACCCCGCAACAATAATGACAGACCCCGATGTGGCGGATATCACCTATGTTGAGCCTCTGAATCTGAACAGGCTCACTCAGATAATCGAAAAGGAGCGTCCCGACGCACTTCTTCCCAATCTTGGCGGTCAGTCGGGTCTTAACCTCTGCTCCGAGCTTTCCGAGGCAGGAGTTCTGGAGAAATACGGCGTTAAGGTTATCGGCGTTCAGGTGGATGCTATCCAGCGCGGTGAGGACCGAATCGAGTTCAAGAACACCATGAACAGTCTCGGGATTGAAATGGCTCGCAGTCAGGTGGCATATTCCGTTGACGAGGCTGTGAAGATCGCAGAGGAGCTTAAATATCCCGTTGTACTCCGTCCTGCATATACCATGGGCGGCGCAGGCGGCGGAATGGTCTATAATGTGGACGAGCTGAAAATAGTCTGCGAGAGAGGTCTGCAGGCAAGCCTTGTGGGACAGGTGCTTGTCGAGGAGTGTCTCAGCGGCTGGGAGGAGCTTGAGCTTGAGGTCGTAAGAGACGCAGAGAACAACATCATCACAGTATGCTTTATTGAAAATATCGACCCCATCGGCGTTCATACAGGTGATTCCTTCTGCTCCGCTCCCATGCTCACCATTTCCGAGGACGTTCAGAAGAAAATGCAGGAACAGGCATATAAGATCGTTGAAGCCATTGACGTTATCGGCGGCTGCAACTGCCAGTTCGCTCACGACCCCGTTTCCGGCAGAATAGTCGTTATCGAGATAAATCCCAGAACATCACGTTCATCAGCCCTTGCATCAAAGGCAACAGGCTTCCCCATTGCTCTTGTTTCCGCAATGCTCGCCTGCGGACTTACACTGAAGGAAATTCCTTGCGGCAAGTACGGCACTCTCGATAAATACGTTCCCGACGGAGACTATGTTGTTATCAAGTTTGCACGCTGGGCATTCGAGAAGTTCAAGGGCGCAGAGGACAAGCTTGGCACTCAGATGAGAGCTGTGGGCGAGGTCATGAGCATAGGCAAGACCTATAAGGAAGCCTTCCAGAAGGCTATCCGCAGCCTTGAGACAGGCAGATACGGCTTAGGCTTTGCAAAGGACTTCAACAAGCTAACCAAGGAGGAGCTTCTTGCCAAGCTCAGATACCCCTCAAGCGAGCGTCAGTTCATCATGTATGAGGCTCTGCGCAAGGGCGCAACCGTTGACGAGCTTTTTGAGCTTACAAAGATAAAGCACTGGTTCATTGAGCAGATGCTTGAGCTTGTAAATGAAGAGGAAGAGCTGCTTAAAAACAAGGGCGCAGTTCCCGCAGAGAATGTGCTTCGTCAGGCAAAGCTTGACGGCTTCAGCGACCGTTATCTCAGTCAGCTTCTTGCGGTTCCCGAGGAGGATATCCGCAGCGCACGCTATAAATACAACATTAAAGAGGCATGGGAGGGCGTTCATGTAAGCGGAACCGAAAATGCCGCATACTACTATTCCACCTATCATCTCCCCGAGGACAAGAGCCCCGTTTCCGACAAGCCCAAGATCATGATCTTAGGCGGCGGACCCAACAGGATAGGTCAGGGCATCGAGTTTGACTACTGCTGCGTTCATGCGGCTCTGGCTCTGAAAAAGCTGGGCTTTGAATCCATTATCGTAAACTGCAATCCCGAGACCGTTTCCACCGACTATGACACCTCCGACAAGCTCTATTTCGAGCCTCTTACCCTTGAGGACGTTCTGAGCATACACGAAAAGGAGAAGCCCGTGGGCGTTATCGCTCAGTTTGGTGGACAGACTCCTCTTAACCTTGCCGCAGATCTGAAAAAGAACGGCGTGAACATTCTCGGCACATCTCCCGAGACCATCGACCTTGCGGAGGACAGAGACCATTTCCGTGCAATGATGGATCGTCTCGGAATACCTATGCCCGAGTCGGGTATGGCTGTGAATGTGGACGAGGCTCTTGAGATCGCCAACAGGATAGGCTATCCCGTTATGGTACGTCCTTCCTACGTTCTCGGCGGACGTGGAATGGAGATAGTCCACGATGACGATATGATGAGAGTGTATATGTCCGCAGCGGTAGGCGTTACCCCCGACAGACCCATTCTTATCGACAGATTCTTGAATCATGCCACCGAGTGCGAGGCTGACGCTATTTCCGACGGAGAGCACTGCTTCGTTCCCGCTGTTATGGAGCATATCGAGCTTGCAGGCGTTCATTCGGGAGATTCCGCTTGTATCCTTCCTGCAAAGAACCTCACCGATAAGCAGATAGAAACTATCAAGGATTACACAAAGAAGATCGCCGTTGAGATGAATGTCTGCGGTCTGATGAATATGCAGTACGCTATCGAGGGCGATACGGTATATGTACTCGAGGCAAATCCCAGAGCTTCCCGAACAGTTCCCCTTGTTTCCAAGGTCTGCAGCATAAACATGGTGAAGATCGCCACTGAGATAATGACTTCTTCCATTACGGGCATGAAGTCTCCCGTTCCCGAGCTTCACGACAGGGAGATCAATCATTACGGTGTTAAGGAAGCGGTGTTCCCCTTCAATATGTTCCAGGAGGTTGACCCCGTTCTCGGACCCGAAATGCGTTCAACGGGAGAGGTTCTCGGACTTTCATCCTCCTTCGGAGAGGCATATTACAAAGCTCAGGAGGCAACTCAGACAGTTCTTCCCGAGGAAGGTACAGTCCTCCTCAGCGTCTGCGACAGAGACAAGCCCGAGCTTATTGATATTGCAAAGGCATTTAACGAGCTGGGCTTCAAGATACTTGCAACGGGCAAGAGCTTTGAGATGATATCCGAGGCAGGAATACCTGTAAAGCGTATCTTCAAAATTTATGAGGGACGTCCCAACATTGCAGACGAGATCGCAAACGGTGAGATACAGCTTATCATCAACACCCCCGCAGGCAAGACCAGTGCATATGATGACAGCTATATCCGCAAGGAAGCTATCAAGCACAGAGTTCCTTACATCACCACCATGGCTGCCGCAAAGGCAAGCGCAGACGGCATCAGGGCTAAGAAGAACAACACTCATATCGGCGTCAAGTCGCTTCAGTCCTATCATGCTGAGATAAAGTAAAATTTTCATAATAGCAATAAACGGTCTGCCGAGAAAATTTCGGCAGACCGTTTTTGGGTTGAAAAGCTGTATATTGGGTCACTGTATCGGAATGATAAGATCACCTATGCTTATGCTTACAATGCTTTCGAGGGGAATTATATCCCTTGTTACAACTTTAATATATTGATTATAATATCCGTTCTCATCTCTCGGAAGATCTGTGGAAGCATCATAGGAATAAAAGGTCCGGTCGAGGCTTATTGTTTCTCCATCATCGGTAATTATGGATATATCCCTGCCGATAGCATAATTATTGCTGTTATCCTTTGTCAGATAATTTATTTTTATGCTCATTGCCGAAAGTGAGATATTATCAACGATAATTTCCTTTTCAAGCGTATATTCCTTGCTGCGGTCACGAATTTTCGCAATTTTACCCACTTCGATATCCTTTACAAGTCTGGGAACATCTTCACTTATGGTAATGCTTGCTTTTCCAAAAACAGTATTCGTTTCATCGTCAACAAATCTGAGTTCAATATTGTCACCCGAGCTGATACCGGAATCGGGTGATAATATCTGACCGTATGAGCCGTCAGAAAGAGGGGTATGCCAGCTTGACATACTAAAGGAACGGATATTTTCATCAGTTATCCTTGGATAATATATAGCTATTTCGTGAACGGTATCAGATATCAGACAGCCCGAAAGATCATAGTTTATTATCAGAATCTCGCCGTCCGAAACTGCTTCAAGCAGCTTGAAATCCATATCTGACGGTGCATTTTCATATTTTTCAAAGGATATATTTTCTGTGCTGACGTTTATCGGAGATAAATAATCCTCGGCATATTCTGTCGGTGCTCCGAACAGTTCGCCTATCCAGCCGAATTTTACAGCCGACACTGCCGTACCGCACATCACTGCCGCAAGGCATACGGAAGCAGCGATTCTCAAGCCTTTTCTTTTCGAAGCCTTTTTTGTCAGGCGCTTTTCGGCTCTCGCCGTAATGCTGTTTCGGGGAGATATCCCCTCGGCGGCGCAGTTTATTTTTTCCTTTATCATAATGTCAAGCTTATCCATTATCATTTTCTCCCTTCAAAAGCGTTTTTTTCAGAAGCTCTCTTGCTCTGGAAAGTCTTGTTGTCACTGCCGATGTGGTGAGAGAAAGGATTTTTGCAATTTCGGCGGCTGTCATTTCCTCATAGTAATACAGCATCACCACAGTTCGGTACTTTTCGTCAAGCTTTGCTACCGCAAGGAATATTTCCGACTGCTCGGGATATTCAAATTCCTTTGCAGCTTCCTCAAGAGCCTCGCTGTCCGCAGTATACCGCCTGTTCCTTTTAAGCATTTTCAGTGCGGTGTTCACAGTTACCCTGATGAGCCACGCCCTGCAATGCTCCTCGCTGTCAAATGAGGGCTTGCGGCTGAAAAGACGGTATATCGCTTCTTCTGCGGCGTCCTCGGCGTCGGCGTGGGAACGCAGGATAAACAGAGCGTTTGTGTAAAGCCGCCGTTCGTTTTCTCTTGCTATCCTTTCAAATTCATCGGGTGAAACCATTGTGCAAGTCCTTTCTGCGTAACATTTGTCTGAAAAACGTTTTTCATAAAGATATATCCACGAAAGGAGTATTTTGTCACAGATAACTTCCGATTTGTGGAATATTACAAATTTCTGCTGTGATAACACTGCATATTACACAAACATCCCTGCAGGACTGCTCAAGTCCCACAGGGATATTGTCATTCGTTATTATCAGCAGTTTTCTTCTGCCTGTACGCCCAGAATTTGTTTATCAGGAAATTTAAGGGGACGTTTATGCAGATATTAAACAGTGGGGCAATGTCTGTTGCAAGCTCACGGTTGTTTATACTGATCCCGAAGCTGTTCACAAGCTCTGTGAGCGGCGGCGTGAACCGCTCGATTTTCAGGATATCTATCCAAAGAATAAGGAAAACATTATTCAGAAAAAGCCCCGTAAATGCATAAGAGGCATAGGTTTTCAGAAGCACCTGCCACCAGACTCGCTTTTCAAGGTTTACGTCCTCCTTGAAAACCAGCTTTGTCTGCCACAGGTATGCGTGGAGAACGCTTATCAGGAAACCCATTATGTTTGCGCCGATGTAATGCATACCCAGCCCGATGCATATCATGAAAACGACCTGATTAACAAGAGTGTTAAGCACACCCACAAGCCCAAAGCTCACTATCTGCTTTAACAGCTTACTTTTCATTGTATCTTTACCTCGGATAACAGAAATTTATCCTATTATACCACATTACGGGGAAAACTGCAAGAATTTAATCGGGCTTTCTTTCCATAGGAATGTAAAGTATCCCGTCCTCAAGGCGCTCCATGTCCGTAGGGACAAAGCCCAGCCTTCGGTAAAAGCCCTCTGCGGGAGGAGCGGCATGAACGGTGAATTTAACATGGGGATTATCCTCTGCGATACGAGAGAAAAGCTCCCTGCCCACGCCCGTTCCCCTATATTCACCGTCAACAAAGGCAAGGCTGATGTGAGAGCCTTCTCTTATCATCATCATTCCGATAACGGTGCAGCTTTCCGAGCAGATATACATTTTGTGATTGCCCGAAGCAAGACATTCCCTCAGCTCTCTGCCGTTTACAAACGCCATGAAATGCTCTGCGCCGCTTTTTGAATATATGGGAGCCTCCACCTCATTGAAAACCCTTGCCGCAAGAGCTAATGCCTCGTCAATGCGGCAGTCACCCGGCGATAAAAGCTCTGTTATCCTCATGCTCTGTCAGCAAGCGCTTCGTAAGTCCTGTGACCGCTTACGCTCTTGTATGCGGGACGGATTATCTTGCCTGCGTTGGCAAGCTCCTCTATTCTGTGAGCCGACCAGCCCGAGATCCTTGCAATTGCAAAAAGCGGAGTATAAAGCTCAGTGGGAATGCCCAGCATACTGTAAACAAAGCCGCTGTAGAAGTCGATGTTTGCGGAAACGCCCTTGTAGATATGCCTTTCCTTTGAGATGACCTGAGGTGCAAGCCTCTCCACAAGGTGATAAAGCTCAAGCTCCTTTTCCATGCCCTTTTCGGTGGCAAGCTTATCCACAAAGCTGCGGAAAATATTTGCTCTGGGGTCGGAAATGGAATATACCGCATGCCCCATTCCGTAGATAAGTCCCGATCTGTCAAAGGCTTCCTTATGAAGCAGCTTTGTGAGATAATCGGAGATGGCTCCTTCGTCTGACCAGTCGGAAACGTTTGCCTTGAGGTCCTCGAACATCTCCGTAACCTTTACATTTGCTCCGCCGTGCTTGGGTCCCTTGAGAGAGCCTAAGGCTGCGGCAATTGCGGCATAGGTGTCGGTTCCCGAGGAGGTTACAACGTGGGTGGTGAAGGAGGAATTGTTTCCGCCGCCGTGTTCTGCATGAAGCACCAGAGCGATATCCAGCACCTTTGCCTCAAGCTCGGTGAACTTGCTGTCGGGACGAAGAAGATGAAGGATATTCTGTGCTGTGGAGTATTCGGGAACAGGCTGATGTATAATAAAGCTCTCCCCGTCAAGATAATAATTCTTGCACTGATAGCCGTAGACAGCAATAAGGGGCATAAGTGCAATAAGCTCCAGAGACTGCCTCAGCACATTGGGGATAGATGTATCATTGGGATAATCATCATATGAAAACAGGGTAAGAACGCCCCTTGAAATGCTGTTCATGATATCGCTGCTGGGAGATTTCATCATAATGTCTCTTACAAAGGTGGTGGGGAGCTTTCTGTAATCCGCAAGGAGATCGCAGAATTCATCAAGCTCTTTTTTGGTGGGAAGCTTTCCGAAAAGGAGGAGGAATGTAGTTTCCTCAAAGCCGAAACGCTTGTCCTGTCCGAAGCCTGTAACGATATCGTTTATATTGTATCCGCGATAATAAAGCCTGCCGTCGCAGGGGATCATTTCGTTGTCCTCTACTGTGTAGGAGAGGATCTCGGATATTTCTGTAAGACCTGCAAGGACGCCCTTGCCGTTAATATCCCTCAGACCCCTTTTCACCTCGTATTTTCCATACAGCTCAGGGTCGATCTTTCCATTGCCCACACACATTTCCGCAAGTTTTTCTATCTGCGGTGTTACCTGTGAGAAACTGTAATGTGACGCCATTAGCCTCATCCTTTCTTAATAATTTATTAAAACTTTTGAACTATAAACATATTTATTATAACATATTTTTGATACAAACGCAACACCTAATATAATCTTTCTGCAAATTTTCATCTTTTTGTCACATTAAGTAAAAACGTCGGTGAAGGACGATCGATATTTTACTCCCGTCATACACAAATATCAAAAAAGAATTGCATAATTTTTGCAGATTGTCTTTATTTTTATTGAAGAATGTGTTATAATATAAGTTGATTAAATTTTTTAGTCGGGGTGAAGCGTGTGGCGGAAGCAGCGGTAAATGTTTCTTCAATGAACAGCATAATTTCTTTATTCGGAAAATTTGACGAGAACGTTAATTTGATCCAGCGGCAGTACGGCGTGGTAATTCTCAGCAGAGGAAATGATATCCGTATCAGCGGCGAGGAGGAGAATGTGAACAAGGCTCGTGCCGCGGTGGAAGCACTTGCAACTATGGCAGACAAGGGCGAGGTCATCAACGATCAGAGTCTGCGGTATATTTTCTCCATGGTTGAGGAAAATTCCTTGAACGAAGCCGTTAAGCTCACCGACGGCGGTATATGCGTCACTTCCTCAGGCAAGGTCGTCAAGGCGAAAACTCTCGGGCAGAAAAAGTATGTTGACGCCATTGCAAAGAACACCATTGTCATGGGCATAGGCCCCGCAGGAACGGGCAAGACCTATCTTGCTGTGGCTATGGCGGTGAAGGCATTTAAGAATCACGAGGTCACAAGGATAATCCTGACACGTCCTGCTGTGGAGGCGGGCGAGAAGCTGGGCTTTCTGCCCGGAGACCTTCAGAACAAGGTTGACCCCTATCTTCGTCCTCTTTACGACGCTCTTTTTGACATGATGGGAGCGGATGCCTTCGCTAAATACATGGAAAAGGGCAGCATTGAGGTAGCTCCTCTGGCATATATGAGAGGACGTACTCTTGACGACGCATTCATCATTCTCGACGAGGCTCAGAACACCACAAGGGAACAGATAAAAATGTTCCTTACACGACTTGGCTTCAACAGCAAGATGGTCATTACGGGAGACGTTACTCAGATAGATCTTCCCGACACAAGAAAATCGGGTCTTGTGGACGCAATGAACGTGCTGAAAAATATTGAGGATATTGCAATTACAAGGTTCTCCGAAAAGGACGTAGTTCGTCACAAGCTGGTTCAGGACATCATTAAGGCATATGAAAAGGCATATGAAGATAAAAAAAGATAACATATCCTAAAATCGGAAAGGATTGATTAAAATGCCAAAGCTCAAGGTTTATATCAAGAATAATCAGAAAAGTGTGAAGATACCTGTGGGACTCAGGCTTCTTGTAAGAAAATGCTGCGCTGCCGTTTTGGCATATGAGCATTTCGGAAATGACGCTGAGGTAAGCGTTTCCTTTGTGGACAACGGGGAGATAAGGCAGCTCAACAGGCAGTTTCGCGACAAGGACAAGTCAACGGACGTTTTAAGCTTCCCCTTAGGCGAGGACGGGGTTTATGACATAAATCAGGAAACAGGTGCGCTGCTTCTCGGAGACGTGGTTATCTCCATGGAGACTGCGGTAAAGCAGGCTAAGACCTACGGTCATTCTCTTGAGAGAGAGGTGGGCTTCCTGACCGTTCACTCAATGCTCCATCTGCTGGGCTACGATCATGAGACCTCAGCTCTTGACGCTGCTAATATGCGTGAAAAGGAGGAGGCTATCCTCGGAGAGCTGGGCATTTCACGGGACGAGAGCTTCACCCCCAATGAGACTTGAGATAAAAGCATTTTTCAAGGCGTTTACATACGCTTTTTCGGGGATAATACATGGGATAAAAAGGGAGCGGAATATCCGTTTCCACCTTTGCGCTGCGGTGACTGTACTCGCTCTTATGAGCTTTTACGAGTTTTCTTCTTCCGAGAAATGCGTGATATATTTGTGCATCGGCGGAGTTATTGCCGCCGAGCTTATGAACACCGCAATTGAAAATGCTGTGGATATTCACGGAAAGGAAATATCGCCTTTTGCAAGGGCGGCAAAGGACTGCGCTGCGGGAGCGGTGCTTGTTATGTCGGTATGCGCTTTAGTATGCGGGATAACGCTTTTCGGGGACATTATTGTTTTATCGGAGATAGCGGAATATTTCGCCTGCCGTCCTTTGGCAATAGCAGGAGCAGCGGTCTGGGCTGTCCTCTCTTTTTTATTTGTATTCGGAGTTAAATCATCAGAGAAATAACGGAGATATATTTTATGGAGACTAAATCGGTATTTGTAACTATTGCGGGACGTGCCAACGCAGGAAAATCCTCTCTTCTCAACAGGCTTGTCGGAGAAAAGATCGCCATGGTAACGGAAAAGCCTCAGACTACCCGCACAAAGATAACGGGCGTTCTCACCGAGGGAGAGATACAGTATGTTTTCATCGATACTCCCGGTATTCAGAAGGCAAAGAACAAGCTGGGCGAGCATATGAACAGAGCCGTGCAGGAATCTGTTACGGGCATTGATGCGATAATTTATGTGGCTGATGTTACAAAGAAGATAAACGACATTGACAGAAATGCCATTGAGAGCTTTAAGGGAGGGAAAATTCCCGTTATACTGCTGATAAACAAGATCGATCTCCTTGACGACAAGGGTCTTGCGGCGGAGCGTATTGCCGAATTTTCCGAGATGATGGATTTTCACAGCGTTATTCCCGCAAGCGTTTCGGAGAATGACGGCATTGATATACTCAAGGAGGAAGTGAAGGCGCTTGCTGTTCCTGCGCCTCACTATTTCCCTGAGGATTCTGTTACCGATCAGCCCGAAAAGGTGATAATGGCGGAGATCGTCAGGGAAAAGGTCATGATCCTTATGCATGACGAGATACCCCACGGGATCGCCGTTACCATCGAGCAGCTTGACGAGAGCGTTACACGGAGCGGTGAGGATATCCTTAATATTTCCGCAACCATTTTCTGCGAGAGGGATTCCCACAAGGGAATGGTTATCGGCAAGGGCGGAGCTATGCTCAGAAAAATAGGTCAGCTTGCCCGTGAGGAGCTTGAGGAATTTTTTCGTATCAGAGTGAATCTTCAGCTCTGGGTCAAGGTCAAGGAGGACTGGCGGAACAGAGAGGGTCTTATCCGCAATTTCGGATTATCAAATAATACCAAGTAATATAAAAATCCTGTCGGGAAATAATTATAGCAGAACATCTTTTACGGAGGCTTTTGCTATGACTGAACATTTTTCCGATACAAAATGGAACACCTTTGAAAACAGCGGACGGGTTGCCGATTATCTCAGCTACAAGGGGATCGGAGCAAGCAATCTGCCCGTGGTCAGGGAAGTGAAGGACGATGCTCATAACAACGGAGGGCGTAGTGATATCCGTGAGGGACGCAGGGGATAACGACCGATTTATTACTATCCTGTCCCCCGAAATGGGACTTGCGGATATTTCCGTGAAAGGGGCTAAAAAGCTCGGCTCAAAGAGCAATTCCTCCACTCAGCTTTTTGCCTGCGCAAAATTCTGCATGAGAGAGCGGGGCGGGAGATATTATCTAAACAGCTGCGAGCCTGTGAAAAGCTTTTACGGAATTCGTCTGGATATGCAGAGGCTGAGCCTTGCCTCATATATGGCGGAGATAATTAAGTTTACCGTTACCTCGGGGCAGTCCGCAAAGGACGTGTACAGGCTGTTTATGAACAGTTTGTATCTTCTTTCGGAAAAGGGTGCAGACTGCTCCTTTGTGAAATTCGTTTTTGAAATGCGAATCACCGCAGATCTGGGCATGATGCCTAATCTTTTAGGCTGCGATGAATGTTACCGCTCGGACGTTACGCTGTGCTTTCTTATTAAGCGGGGTATCTTTCTGTGCGACGACCATATGCAGTCAAGGGTGGTTTACCACGATAAATACAATGTTGATGTTACTGCGGGAATGTTTGAAGCCATACGCTTTGTATGCCTTTCGGACATGAGCAGGATATTCAGCTTCCGTGTTTCGGACGAGGCATTGGAAAAGCTCTGCTATATCAGCGAGCTGTATGCCGAAGTGCATTTTGACAGACATTTTAAAACGCTGGATTTTTATTACAGCGTTTGTGCGCCCGAAACAGACCATAATGAAGATAATGAACAAACGACTGATGAGGAAATATGACTTATGAACAAGCATTACGAAACTTTGGAATTACATAAAATTTTAGATATGCTCTCGGAGCAGGCAGGCAATGAAGAGACCCGCAGAATGATCGCAGCTCTTGAGCCTGAGACGGACATTGACAAGGTTAAAGAGAGCCTTAAAAAGACCGATGACGCTTTCACTCTTTCGGTGAAATTCGGCACTCCCCCGTTTTACAATTTCAAGGACGTTAGAGGCTCTCTCACAAGAGCGGAATCGGGTGCAAGCCTGTCTCTCAGGGAACTGCTTGATATCGGCTATATGCTCAAGCAGATAAGAGGACTTGCGGATTATCATGCGTCCTGCGGGGATACGGAAACTGTTCTTGACCCGTTGTTTACCGAGCTTTCTCCAAATAAATGGCTTGAGGACAAAATAGGCAACGCCATTCTCACCGAGGATGAGATAGCCGATACTGCCAGTGCAGAGCTTGCAAATATCAGGCGGAAGATCGCTCAGGCAGGTGTGCGCATCAGGGAGAGCCTTGACAAGATGGTGCGCTCCGCCGAAATTCAGAAATCCCTTATGGATAATATCATCACTGTCCGTGACGGAAGATACGTTCTTCCCGTTAAGGCGGAGCATAAAGGCAATATAAGAGGTATCGTCCATGCGTCCTCCGCAACGGGTTCAACACTTTTTATCGAGCCTGAGGCGGTAGTAGAAGCGAACAATGATATCAGGGTTCTGCAGGGCAGAGAGCAGGAGGAGATAGAGCGGATAATCGCTGAGCTTTCCTCCGACTGCGCTTCCTGCGCTGAGACCATGAAAAGGGATTACCTTACCTGCGCAGAGCTGAATCTTTATTTTGCAAAATCAAATCTGGGCGCAAAAATGAAGGGAACTGTTCCCGAGATATCAGATGACGGTGTGCTTGAGCTGAAAAAAGCCCGTCACCCCCTTATCGAAGCGGACAGGGTGGTTCCTGTGGATATTTCAATCGGTAAGGATTACGGTACTCTTATCGTTACAGGTCCCAACACAGGCGGTAAGACCGTTCTTTTGAAAACAGCAGGTCTTCTCACTGCCATGGCTATGTGCGGAATGATGGTGCCTGCGGGAGACGGTACGAAAATATCCGTTTTCAGGAATATCCTTGTGGATATCGGTGATATGCAGAGCATTGAACAGAGCCTTTCCACATTCTCCTCCCACATGAGCAATGTGGTTAAGATACTGAAAACTGCGGACGAAAGCTCCCTCATTCTTATAGATGAGCTTGGCTCGGGCACAGACCCTGTTGAGGGCGCTGCTCTTGCGGTTTCCATTATCGAGGCTCTTATGAAAAAGGGCAGCAGGATATTTGTTACCACTCATTATCAGGAGCTGAAGCTCTTTGCTATTGAACGTGAAAACGTGGAAAATGCCTCCTGCGAGTTTGATATAAAAACATTGCAGCCCACATACAGGCTGATAATCGGCTCACCCGGAAAATCAAATGCATTTTCCATATCCTCAAAGCTGGGGCTTCCTTCGGATATTATCGGGGCTGCGAAGGCTCTTGTTTCCGATGACAACCGCCGTTTTGAGGAGGTAGTTGCTCAGCTTGAAGCCTCCCGAAGAGCACTTGACAGGCAGAACACCGAGCTTGCACGTCTCAGAAAGGAAGCCGAAGAGAAGGAAGCGGCTCTCGAGAAGGCTAAAGAGGAATTTGAAGCCCGCAAGGACGATGAATTTGAGAAGGCACGCACTCAGGCTATGCGCATAGTTGAGAACTGCCGTATGCAGTCGGAAAAGCTGCTTGACGAGCTTTCCGATATCAGAAAGGAACGTAACAGAGAGGAATTTGACAAGCGTTCGGCGGCTGCTAAGTCCATGAGCCGATCCTCTCTTGACAAGATGTATGACGAGGCAAATCCCGTCAGAAAGCGTGAACTTAAAGAGTACAAGCCGCCCCGTCCCTACAAGCGTGGAGACAACGTTATTGTGGCGGATATCGGCAAAAAGGGTATTCTTGCAAGCGATCCCGACAGCAGCGGAAATGTTTTCGTTCAGGTGGGCATTATGAAAACCAAAACCCATGTGAGCCATTTGCGGCTTGCCGAAGAGGACAAGGTTACTGTGGGCAGCAAGAAAGCTGCTCCTGCACGAAGTGTTTCCAAGGTGGGCGTCAGCGGCAAGCTCCAGCGGAAAAGCTCTCTTGAGCTGGATATAAGGGGCTGTGCTGTGGACGAGGGTATCCATGAGGTGGACAGCTTTATCGACAACGCTGTTATGGTAAATGCAGGTATCATCACCATTATCCACGGCAAGGGAACGGGACTTCTGAGGCAGGGAATACAGCGGCATCTCAGGTCTCACCCATCGGTCAAGAGCTTCAGAAGCGGAGTTTTCGGAGAAGGCGAGGACGGCGTTACCGTTGTTGAACTGAAATAACGCATAATACAGCAGCAGGCGCACCGATTTTTTCGGTACGCCTGTTTTTCATGCTATTAAATTTACGATGTCATTCCGATTTTATTGACATTTTTTCATCTGCCGAAATGAGGTGTTCCTCAAGTATTTCTGCTGACGTTTTTACAAGCTCTGAGCAAGGGCGTTTTTTATAATATTCCTCGGTGCGCTTTTCGGGGACGAAGGTTCCCTCGGGCTTTTCAAGTCCTAAAAGCTCCTTGCATATTATGCTTCCGTTTCGCCTTTTAAACTCGCCGGCAAGCTGCTGTATCATTTCATATGTGCGTTTTTTATCCTCATGAGCTTTAGGGTCGCTGTATCCGCAGACCGTTCCTGCCGCCATGAACATTCCCGATACCGCTCCGCAGACTTCTCTCATTCTTCCCATGCCTCCTCCGAAGCCTGAGGAAAGCATTGCCGATGTTTTTTCATCCAGTCCCGTTATATCCGAAAATGCCATCAGCACCGACTGCGAACAGTTATAGCCCTGTTCAAAAAGCTCCTTTGCCTTATCGCCTCTTACGCTCATTCGTTATTCATCTCCCGATCATTATTTTTCCTGAAAGGTCAGTGAACCGCTTAATACGGCTTTTGCGTAGTCCTCAGCGGAATTGAAGGGTGTACTGCTCTCTACTCCGCCTAACCAAGCATCAGTGCTGTGAGCATCGGAGCCTGCGGTGATGGGCAGCTCATACCAGCGGGCATATTCAGCAGCTCTTTCATTAAAGGGGGTCCCAATGGGATGAGAATAATTTATCACCTCGACTGCATCCACATAATGAGGACAATGCTTCATGACTCTGATATACGGATAATCTCTGAACGGGTGCGCATGGACAGCAAAGCCCCCCTCGGAACGGGCAAGATCAAGAAATCTTGTCAGCTCCATATCAAGGATATAGTCATGCTCAAGGAGCCATTTTTTGTCAAGCCCGTAGATCAGAAAATCCGAACCGCCGTCACCGTACTCAAAGCCGAAAAACACCTTGAGTCCTATTTCGTCGCCTTTTTTCTTTGCATTTTCATAGCCCCTGCAGAATAACTCTATCCGCTCATTCCACGGCAGATCCTGCGGAATACAGGTATTGCCGTTGAAAAAATGATCGGTGACAAATATGCCGTCATATCCCTCGCTTTTATATTTTTCAGCCATCTCCGCTCCCGATGAACGGGCGCAGGCGCTGGCTTCCATGGTGTGCATATGAGTCTCGTATTTATACATTTTCTTTACCTTCCTTATGCATTAGTCTATGCTCCTTTTCAAGCTCGTCCATAAGCTCGGAAAGAGTCATTTTCTGATTTGCGGCTGTGACTGCGGCTT
>JAGBFZ010000032.1 GCA_018110855.1 Oscillospiraceae bacterium | reverse complement strand
TTCCGTTCCACTCGGGAACAGCGCTGCCCAGATCGTACACTACCGCATTGGCAGTTTTTACAGCGGCTACAAGGAGATTTCTGATCTTGTTGCTGTCGTAATCGGTGCGATAGCTTTTCTCAACACGCTCCCTGATGATGGCTGCCGCACGGCTGCTTGCTTCTTTGCCCGCATTGGAGCCGCCCATTCCGTCACACACCACTGCAAAAACAGCGTCCTCAAGAACAGCAGTCTCAAAGCTGTCCTGATTCTCGGAGCGTCTGTTTCCGATATCGGTGTGAGTATAAACCATCATGTACTTTCAGTCCTTTCCGGCGGCAAAGCTGCCTGTCTCACAGACAAGGCTGCCTATATTTCATATTCCCGCCTGAGCTGACCGCAGGCAGCGTTAATATCCGCGCCCAAGGTCCGTCTCACAGTAACGTTCATTCCCAGCTTTTCAAGCCGTGCCGAAAATTTTTCCACAGCGCTTCTGTCCGCAGTATAGCTTCTTTCCTTTATCTTATTCACAGGGATGAGATTTATGTGGCAGTTCATTCCCCGAAGAAGACCCGCAAGAGCCTCTGCGTCACGGGGCGAATCATTCACTCCGCTTATAACGGCATATTCGAAGGAAATACGCCTGCCCGTATCCCTGATGTAATTTTTGCAGGCAGAGATAAGCTCCTCGATATTCCACGACCTGTTCACAGGCATTATCTCGCTTCTGCGCTCATTATCCGCCGAATGGAGAGATACCGAAAGAGTAAGCCCCGTTCTGAGCTTTGCAAGCTCGTTTATCTTCGGAACGATACCGCAGGTGGAGAGAGAAACGTGCCTTAAACTCATATTCCGTCCCTTGGGAGCGCTGAGCAGCTCAAGGAAGCGTATCACATTATCATAATTATCCAGCGGCTCTCCTATCCCCATGAGAACAAGACTGTCCGCATGGCGTCCGCTGTCCTTTTCAGCAAGATAGATCTGCATAAGCATTTCCGAGGGAGTAAGGTTTCTTCTGAAGCCCGCAATAGTAGAAGCGCAGAAATTGCAGCCCATTTTGCAGCCCACCTGAGTGGATATGCATATGCTGTTTCCGTGCTTGTAATCCATAAAAACCGACTCGATATGATTCCCGTCATCAAGCTCATAAAGATATTTTATCGTATTATCTACACAAGATTCAAGTCTTTTGACAATATTTAGTCGCTTTATATAAAACTTTTCAGATAATTTTGTGCGAAGTTCCAACGAAATATTAGACATTTCTGAAAATTCGGTAACTTTTTTTACATGAAGCCAGTTAAAGATCTGCTCTGCACGGAATTTTTTCTCTCCCATAGAGTCAAGCTCCATGATAATTTCATCAAGGGAAAGAGATAAAATATCAAGCTTTTCCGTCTCCATGAGCCTCACCCTTTCTTAAACGGCAGATGAAAAATCCGTCTCCGCCAAAATCCTTTTGGAACACTGCAGTCATATATTTCCCCCTGAAAAAGTCACCCATCTCTTCGGGAAATTCCTCCCCCGAAAAATCCTTGTGCTTTTCAAGGAAAGCTTCCACAACACGCTCGTTTTCATTTATATTCACCGTACAGGTGGAATAAACCAGCAGACCGCCCTCTTTAACGTATTCCGACGCCGCAGAAAGTATCTCAAGCTGAACACTCGGCAGCCCATCCGCCTCGGAAAGAGGCTTGTAGCGTATCTCGGGCTTTCCTCTGATAACGCCGTATCCGCTGCAGGGAACATCACAGAGAACCCTGTCCGCCTTGGGCAAATCGGGATTATGCTTTCTTGCGTCATTTGTGAGCGGCTCAACTATTGAAAGTCCCAGCCGTTCTGCGCCATTTCTGATAAGTCCCGTCCGCTTCTGATGAAGCTCGCAGGCGATTATCCTGCCCTTATCTTCCATCATCTCCGCCATGGTAAAGGTCTTTCCTCCGGGAGCAGCGCAGAGATCGATCACAGTTTCCCCTTCCTGCGGAGCAACCGCCTTGCAGCAAAGCTGTGAGGAATAATCCTGAGCGTGATAATTTCCCTTTATGAAATCCTCGTCATTCTCCACGTCCCGAAGGTCGTCGCAGATGACCGTATTTTCATCAAGCTCGCTGACCCTTGCGCTTCTGCCCCGCTTTGAAAGGCTTTCTGCAAGAGAGGAGCCGCTTGTTTTAAGGGTATTAGCCCTCAGAGTGCATATAGAGGGAAGCAGTGAGGCTTCAAGCAGAGAGCGAGCATTTTCCTCGCCGTAGCCCTCGTATATGCGCCTGATAAGCTCCTCGGGGCAGGAGTAAAGAACGGACAGCTTTTTAAATTTATCCCCATTTATCTCTGGGAGCTTTTTTCCGTCTCTGATGATGTTTCTGAGAACTGCATTGACCATTCCCGCTGCTGAAGTCTTTCTGAGCTTTTTGACAAGCTCCACCGACTCGCTGACAGCGGCATTATCTGGAACATTATCCATATACAGAAGCTGATAAGCGCCCATCATCAGCGTTATCCGCACCTGTTTGTCAAGTTTTTCAAGAGGCTTTGAAACATATGCGGAAATGAGATGCAGAAGAGTGATGCGCCTTTCGGTAACGCCATAGAAAAGCCTTGCCGCAAATGCCTTGTCCCTCTCGGAAAGGGAGCTGTCCTTAAATGCGCTGTCAAGGGCAATATTTGAATATGCGCTGCCCTCTACTCTTTCAATGAGCTTATAAGCGGCAAGCCGTGCGGACATATTATCACTTCCGAAAATGTTTTATCTTCTGCGTCTGCCCGAAATAAGAAGCAGACGGACAAGGCTCAGCAGAGCTGTGACCATTGCCGCAACATAGGTCATTGCAGCAGCAGTGAGAACCTTTTTTGCGTTATTCAGCTCATCGTCCTCAAGGATATGAGCGGAACGAAGAGATTTTATTGCCCTGCCGCTTGCGTCAAACTCCACAGGGAGAGTGATCGCCTGAAAAAGCACAACTGCGCAGAAAAGAAGTATTCCTGCGGTAATAAGAAAATCCCATGAAAAAGCAAGTCCCAGAATGACAAGAGGGGTGGAAAGGCTTGAGCCGAAGCGTGTTATGGGAATGATCGCATTTCTTACCTTGATGGGGGCATATCCCGTTGCATACTGCACCGCATGACCCGCCTCATGAGCAGCTACGCCCACCGCAGCAACAGTGGCACTTCCGTAAACATCATCGGAAAGCCTGATAACATTTGCTCTCGGGTCGAAATGGTCGGTGAGACTGCCGCTTATGCGCTCGATCCTCACATGAGTAAGACCATTTCTGTCAAGTATCGCTCTTGCTGCGTCCGCACCCGTCAGGTCGCGGCTGTTGCGTTCATTACTGTATTTTGAAAAAGTGGATTTGACCATCAGCTGTGCAATAAGGCTGAAAATAATTGCAGGAATAAGAATAATTATTGTGCTGTCCCAGTACATGGCAAATTCTCCTTATAGCTTATTTCCCCTGAGATAATCAGAGGTTTTCATTCTCTTTCCGCCCTCTGCCTGCACCTCGGTAAAGGTTATTCCGAAGCCGTCTCCGCAGACAACGGTAAATTTATCCTTGTCGCAGATATCCCCCGCAGAGCCGCTGTGATAAACACCGTCAAGCTCGCTTCGGTAAATTTTAAGTCTCCTGCCTGCTATCTCCGCGACAGCGCAGGGCCATGAGGAAAGACCTCTTATCTGATCATGTATAGCCTTTGCGGGTTTATTGAAATCAATTGGGCAAAGCTCCTTCGTAAGTCTCGGAGCATAATTTGAAAGGCTGTCATCCTGCTTTTCGGGATGAACATCTCCCGATTTAATTGCTTTGACTGTATCCAGAAGCACCTTTGCACCAAGCTCGGAAAGCCTGTCGTGAAGCTCGTCTGCCGTCTCGTTCTCGCCTATTTCAAGAGAGCCTTTAAGCAGCATATCTCCCGTGTCAAGCCCCTCTGCCATTATCATGGAGGTAACTCCTGTAGTTTTCTCGCCATTTAAAATGCACCATTGGATAGGTCCTGCGCCACGGTATCTCGGCAGCAGGGATGCATGGATATTCATACAGTAGGTTTTGGGAAGATCAAGTATCCTCTTTGGAAGAAGCTGACCGTATGCAACTACCACAATAAGGTCGGGAGCGATCTTTTTTAAAGTCTCGTATGCCTCGTCCGCCTCCTCGCCCTTTCTCATGCTCACAGGCTGATAAACGGGTATATTTTGGGAAACGGCATATTCCTTCACAGGAGGAGGAGCGAGCTTGTAGCCCCGTCCCTTGGGCTTATCGGGCTGAGTAAATACCGCCGTCACATTCTCTCCGCTTTCAACAAGGGCTTTAAGGCACGGAACGGCAAAATCGGGCGTTCCCATAAATACTATATTCATAGCCATACCTCCCCGAAATTATTTCTGTCCTATTGCTCTGACCTTTACTCTTCTGCGCTGCTGTCCGCCGTTCTGAACGTCCTCGGGACGGACAAATTCCTCCACCACGTCCACAAAAAGCTGACCGTCAAGATGAGCGTTTTCATGGCATACGCACTGCGCACCCAGATCGTCAAAGCTCTCCTCGAACCATTCGCCGTTTCTGTCCTGCGCTCTGAGGACAACGTGCTTGGGACGGGTAACATAGCCCCACTTGTCGGGACAGGAAAGGCAGCCCTCCATTACACGCTGCTTTCCCTCCTGAGCCTTTATTTCGGGATTTATGGCTTCAATGCGGCGTTCTGTCTTTGTCTCGCTGTCCTCTAAGTGCATGATGAAGAGCCTTCTGCACATTCCCACCTGTGGACCTGCAAGTCCGACTCCCTCAGCCTTGTCGAGAGTTTCATGCATATCGTCAAGGAGAGTATGGAGCTTTTCATCGAATTTTTCAACAGGTCTGCATTTTTTTCTGAGAATGGGTCGCCGTCAATATATATATTGCGAAGTGCCATTGCAAATATTCCTTTCTGATATATACTTTACAGCGAAATATCGCCGTTCATATCAATAATGACCGATATCCCCCTGAATTCGGGGAGCCGTGCAGTCTCAGTCCTTACGCCGCTTATGAAGCCTCTGAACTGAGCATTGTTTCGGCATTTAATGATTATCCTGTATCTGAATTTTCCGTTGATTTTTTCAAAAACGCATTTTGACGGACCGAGGACCCGTATGGGCATTTTTTCGGAGACGTTCTTTATCCCCTCGGCTATGCTTTCAGCGAATAAATCCGCAGCCGAAGCAGTTTTTTTGTCGTCCTCACCCGAAAATCCCACCGAACAGATATCACAGAAGGGAGGATATATGAGTGCCCGCCGCATGGCAATTTCCTGCTCGTAAAAAGCGGTGTAATTCTGCTCTGCCGCAAGATTTATAACGTAATGATCGGGAGCAAAGGTCTGGATTATAGCCCGTCCCTTTGAATTCCCCCGTCCGCTTCGCCCCACAACCTGAGTGATAAGGGAAAAGGTGCGCTCATAGCTTCGGAAATCCCCCGAATAAAGGGATTTGTCCGCATTGAGAACTCCCACAAGCGTCACATTAGGGAAATCAAGCCCCTTGGCTATCATCTGAGTGCCCACCATTATATCGTATTCCCCATTGCCAAAAGCTGTAAACCGCTTGTCATAGGCATATCGGGAATATGTGGTGTCTGCGTCCATGCGAAGTATCCTTGCACTCGGGAAAAATTCCGCAAGCTCGTCCTCAAGGCGCTGAGTGCCCATTCCCGAAAGCCTGAGCTTGGGGCTGCCGCATTTGGGGCATTTATCGGTATAGTCCTGCCCATAGCCGCAGTAATGGCAGATAAGGCGGTTATTCACCTTGTGATAGGTCAGCGGGATACTGCAGTTGGGGCATGAAACAGGCTCACGGCATTCCTGACAGGTGATGATCGTATGATATCCCCGACGGTTGAGCAGCAATATGGACTGCTCCCCCCTCTGAAGATTGCCGTTGACGCCGCTTACAAGCTCCTCGCTGAGAATACGTCCGCTGCCTGTCATGTCGATTATCTCAGCATGAGGCATAGCTGCCTTTTCATCGGGGTCTGCGCTGTATCTTTCGGGCATGGTAAAGAGCCGTGTCCTGCCCTTTTCAGCGCTGTAATAGCTCTCAATGGAAGGAGTTGCCGAAGCGGTAAGCAGAACTGCGTTATGATAAAGGCATCTCTGCGCCGCCGCGTCCTTTGCATGATATCTTGGGCTTGACTCGGATTTATATGTCCGCTCCCCTTCCTCGTCCATGATAATAAGTCCGATATTGGAAAGGGGTGCGAAGACTGCGCTGCGAGTGCCCACAACTATCCTGCACTGCCCCGATTTAACACGCTTATACTCATTTGAACGCATTGAAAGTGACAGTCCGCTGTGAAGCACAGCAACAGTCTCCCCGAAAAGCCTGCGGAATCGGTTCAGTGTCTGAGGCGTAAGGGATATCTCCGGAATGAGCATGATAACATTCCTGCCCATTTTAAGGGTATAGTCGATGAGCTTTGCAAATACGGGAGTCTTGCCGCTGCCCGTAACGCCGAAAAGCAGAGCCGAAGCCGCCTTTTTCTCCGATATCATCTGCGATATGCCGTCAAAAGCCGCCTGCTGATATGAGTTCAGTGTGATATCATCAACACTGTCACGCTCTGCGATCTCGGGAGCCTTTATTACCTCGTAATCAAAAAGCTCCGCAGCCCCGCTTTTTACCATGTTCTTGACTACCTGAGGAGTGCAGCCGCACATATAGCACAGCTCTCTCACCGAAGCGCAGCCCTCTCTTTCAAGCATTTCAGCCGCAGCCTTCTGCTTGGGAGTGAGCTTGATACTTTTCTCCGAATAATCGGGAACAAGCCTTACCATGCTTACGGTGTCGTCACGAATCCTTTGTTTCGCATGGTCGATTTCCTCAAGAAAGCCCTTCTCCGTAAGCTCTGCGGCGGATTCCCTGTCCTCGGATATGAGCATGGAAAGCTCCCCGCCGTCCTTTGCTTCCGATGCGGACAGATACAGCCCCATCGCTTTGGAAGAAAGCTCGCCCTTCTGAGGCTTTTTCTGAGAAAGCCTGTATTTCTGAGTGAAGCTCACTCCAAGTCCAGGGGGGATGAGTGTGCAAAGCGCCTCGAAATAGGTGCAGAAAACCGTTTCCCTGAGCC
Organism: Oscillospiraceae bacterium; assembly: GCA_018110855.1. Classification (GTDB taxonomy): domain Bacteria; phylum Bacillota; class Clostridia; order Oscillospirales; family Ruminococcaceae; genus Huintestinicola. Next base: position 957 of record JAGBFZ010000032.1, on the reverse strand, counting down.
ACAGAAGAAGCCTTAACTGTTCTTCTCCGATAACAGGCTCCCTGTCGATAACGGAGGAGATGGGCTTTAATGCAATGCTTTCATCATTGCCGCCGTTCACTCCCACGATAATACCAACTCTGCGCCTGTCGGAGCGTCCGAAGGGAACGATCACACGAGCCCCCGTAACAGCCCTGTCAGCCAGAGCATCGGGAACGCTGTAGCTGTACGCCTGATCGAAGGCGAAGGACGTGCCGCTGACGCCCACCCGGACAGTCAGACTGTTCATTTTTATCAGTTTGTTCCCTCGGCAGACTTTGAAGGTCTTACGGAAGGATCCTCAATAATGGAGAATTTCCTTGCTGCGAACTCGTCCACAGCGGTCTTTACGGGCTTTTCCTCAAGAGTCATGTTCTTTTCGGTAAGCTCGTCAGCGATCTCTCTTGCGCGCTTTGCAACTCCGATTACAACAGAATAATAGCTTTCGCCGTGTGTAGCGATCTGATTCATTGCGGGTCTTAACATAACTTTACTCTCCTTAAAAAATCATATTATTTTATTATACCATATATTTATGAAAAATGCAACTGTTTTATTTGCCGAGAATGTTGTCGATAAGACTGACATTACGCTTTGCGGTAAGCTTTTCCGCATCGACCGCCTTGAGGAAGTCGCTGACAGCCTCGTTCAGGTCGTCATTTACGATAACATAATCGTAATCATATGCCTTTTCAATCTCGCCTCTTGCCTCGGCTACTCTCTTTTCAATAACCTCGGCAGTTTCCGTCCCACGTTTTTCAAGACGCTGCTTCAAGGTCTCGAGAGATGGCGGCAGAATGAAAATGAACACAGCCTCGGGGCAGACCTTCTTGATCTTCATAGCACCCTGAACCTCTATCTCAAGTATAACGTCCTTGCCTTCTGCCAGCTTATCCTCCACCGCTTTTCTGGGGGTGCCGTAATAATTTCCGCAATACT
>JAGBFZ010000334.1 GCA_018110855.1 Oscillospiraceae bacterium | reverse complement strand
CCCGCCTTTTCGCTTTGATTAGATTTATTCATGCGGGGGCTTGAGGGCAAGCCGCCCTACAGGGGTCTGGGGTTTGTACTTCACAAGCCTGCACGCTTGGTTTCGGTGAACGTGCCCTCTGTCTCTGTAGGGCGGGATGCCCTCATCCCGCCGTTTCGTCGAGCTTAAACCTATCGTTGCGGCGGCTTGAAGGCAAGCCGCCCAACGGATAAACGTGCATCCTTATCGCTCAGGGGGTGAAGATAGCCATAATTGATTCTTTGCGCCTACTCCCTCAGTCGCCTTCGGCGCCAGCTCCCTCTCGGAGGGAGCCTTGGATACAGGGTCTTGGGATTGTACAGCTTAATTCTGCATTCTGCACTCTGAATTCTGCATTTTCCGTCCCCCATCCTTCGAGGGGACGAAAAAAATCCCTCTCGTATGCAGTCCCGAGGCGTGGTCAACTACAGGTGAGAGGGAATCGGCGTTATTTCGCCTACTGAAAGTATATGCCGTTATTTATGAATCGATTCAGTCGAAATTACGAACATTGTGTAAATTGCCCAAATTAATGAAAATAACCATAGATTTTCACACACAATTCACAAATACGGAGTAATATAATAGTAAAGAAAGGGGTGATAAAACGGTGAGCGACAGGCTTATCAACAGTGCTGTTCTGCGTCGTCTTGAAAAAGCGGAAAACGAGGGCAACGTTGAGCTGCTGGAGGAGCATCTGAAATGCAATTACGATCCGGAAATACATAATGCAGTATACGCCGCTCTTGTTCGTTTAGGAAGAGCCGGTGCGGAAATGAAGCTTAAGGAATGTAATAATTAACATAGAAACGGGGCTGTCGCAAGCAAAAGGCGACGGCCCCGTTTATTTTTTCTTTATTCTGTGGGCTTAATGAACTTCCAATATGTTTTAAGGTAATCTATACCGCTCCACAGGGTCATTACTATCATAAATGCTATTGTTACGTAAGTAAGAACGTGATGATCATTGAACAGGAAAAAGGGGATACAGGGCTCGAGGATCACTATACAGATACACACCACCTGGCTTACTGTTTTTACTTTACCCAGCCAGCTTGCGGCGATGACAAGATGCTCCTGTCCTGCGGCTACAAGGCGGATGGATGTTACTGCAAGCTCTCTGAACATTACGATGGATGCCGCCCATACAAACACAGGGGTCAGATAGGTGTATCTTACCAGTATTGCTATCATTGCGCCAAACACCATAAATTTATCTGCCAGAGGGTCCATAAATTTACCGAAGTTTGTGATAAGGTTATACTTTCTTGCGATCTTGCCGTCCAGCATATCCGTCAGTGATGTTACTACAAAAACTGCAAAGGACACAAGGCGAGAGATCGTATCATCGGGAATAGCCAGCATCGATGCCATAAACACGGGAACGAGCACTATTCTTAAAAGTGTCAGCTTATTGGGAAGATTCAGCTTCATTTCAAAAAACTCCTATGAAAACAAATTTATAAAATAGTCAAGGACCACTGCTTCCAGCACATCAAGCAAAAGCACTGTTACTATGGGAAATGCCCACAGCAGCATGGGCTTATACTTTTCCTTTTTTACCGGGTCTGTCTCTCCTGATGTACTGAAGTAATAAAATCCCAGGAGAAATGCGGACGCAACGAGGTATACGGATGCGCAGATGATATATGGGATGAGGGTGCCGTAGTGCTCACTGAGCATCAGAATTGCGCGGTACACAACGAACATCCATATGAAATTGACGATGATCAGAAGGGCATATTTAGTCCCGTTTTTTACCTTGCGAGGCATATTGCACCAGCCCCTCTTACGGAAAGCAGGTGGCAGGAGCCTTCTCCAAACACGCTTGCCATATATTCAACATATTTTGTCTTTTCGCTTTCGGGAAGGAAGACCTGTATGGTTCCTGCAAATCCGCCGCCGTGTACTCTCCATGCGGCATTGGAATTATTACCGAAGTAGCTCTCTGTAAGTGCAAGTGCAACTGAGAGCCCTTGCTCGCTTACATTTTTTGTTGTATAAACATTCTGCAGATATTTAAAGCTTGAGTCACCTGAGGCTTTAATACCGTTGAGAAAGCCGTTAATGTCGTTATTTTCAAGAGCTTCGGCTATTGTATCCACTCTTTCGTTTTCGGAAAGAAAATGGAGTGCGCGAAGAAATGCTCTGTCGCCTGCTTCCCGGCGCACCAATGGGGCGTTTTTTATAAGTGTGTGGCGGTCTGTTTGGCGGAGTACGTCACAGCCCAGAAGCTTTGCTACCTTTTTCATTTCAGCCGGTACAGATGCATAGTCCTCATTAAGGTCTGCGTGATTGCCGCCCGTATTGATTATGCACAGGGAATATCCTGCCTTATCAAGGTCGAAGTCCAACTTTTTGATAACAGGTGCATTGGTATCCTTGAAGTCTATTGCTATAAATCCGCCCACTGCGCAAGCCATCTGGTCCATCAGTCCGCAAGGCTTGCCAAAGAACACGTTTTCGGCAAACTGCGCCATTTTTGCGATCTCGACATTATCCACCTTACCGTCGTTATAAAGGTGATTCAGGATATTACCTATCATAACTTCAAATGCGGCAGAGGATGAAAGCCCCGATCCCTTCATGACGCTTGACATTGTATATGCGTCAAATCCGCCTATATTAAGATCTCTGAGGATGAATGCATTTTCCATACCTGCGATGAGGGAATAGGATGTGAAATATTTGTTTTCGTCGGGGAATTCTGCAGCATCGGGTGGGACTGTGTCCTCGGGAAATCCTTCACTTTTGACGCAGATAATACCATCGTCACGTTTTGCGGCAACTGCCACAAGCTCAAGATTGACTGCGGCTGCCATTACCTTGCCCTTATTATGGTCTGTATGATTACCTGAGACTTCTGTTCTTCCGCCGACAGAAAGGAGATATACATCTCTGTCTGCGCCGAAGCGCT
>JAGBFZ010000333.1 GCA_018110855.1 Oscillospiraceae bacterium | reverse complement strand
CTCGACCTTATTCCCCTTTCTCTTGAGGAAATATTTATCTATGAAATGGAGGGAATGGGCTATGACGCAGGTCAGCTCGTCTAAAAAAGGCTTCCTTTCCGAGGCAATGAAGCATAATTTCTGCTATAACGTCAAGGATAACATGAAGCTGATGATCGTTATATTCGTTCTGCATTTTGCGGCGGCTCCCATGCTGCTTATAACACTGCTCACAGGAATACTTACCAACCATGTACAGGATATAGACGAGGGCTTTTTGGTCACCGCTATGATCGGAACGGGTCTTGCGGCGGCTTCGGGAATGTTATGCGCACTGGGCGTTTTCAAGTATCTTTACAATAAATCGGCGGTGGATATGCGGCTTTCCCTGCCAATGACCACAGGGCAGAGATTTGTTTCGGATTTTCTTTCGGGACTGTTTGTTTACATTATACCATATTTTGCGGCAGAGCTTATCAGCTGGATACTCATGCTTGCGGGACATATCCTCTGCGACGGCAAGACCTTTGCGGAAACCGTTGAAGACCCGACCTACGGAGGAATAAAAAGCTATGAATGGGTATGCACCATATTTGAAGAGCTTGCTCCTCTTCTCTGGAGAGGTATGCTGGGCGGTCTTATGCTCATGGTGATGTTCTATGCAGTGACAGTTCTTGCGGCAGCCTGCTGCGGAAATATTTTTGAAGCGGCGGCATATAATATTCTTCTGAACGCTCTTGTCCCCGTTTCGGTGCTGCTCGGTATCAACACTGTCTGCAATAATATTTACGGACTTAACGAAGAGATCTTTTGCAGAAATGTTATCCCCTACTGCGGTCCCTTCGGCGGTGCATACGGACTTATTCTGTCCCTTGAATCGCAATATAATGACTCAAGAGACTATATACGCACAACTCTGTACGAAAGCCTTTATTTCGGAGAATGGTTTATCCTGTTCACCCTCTGCACAGCAATAGTTATCGCAGGCGGCTATTTCATTTACCGCATGAGAAAGGCGGAGGACACAGGCAAGCCCGTTGTATTCGGCATTTTCCATCACATCATCATGACATTGGGAATATTCTCCCTCTGCTACCTTATGATGACAGACGGTACAACAAATTTTGTTCCTATATTCATCATCTCATTTATTATTTACATGGTAATGCACGTTATCAGGAACAGAGGCTTCGGAAAGATAGTTTCGGGGCTTGTTATCTGCGCTGTAACTATTCTTGGCTCCATCGGCTCATTCCTTGTTATCCATGACACAAAGGCATTCGGAGCGGGAGATGTTGTCCCCGACCCTGCGAAAGTCCAAAAGGCGGAGATAACCTATGCAGGCTGCCTGACAGATGATAATATTGTATATGCGCCTGCAGAGCTTTCCGACCCTGCTGACATCCAGACGCTCACCGAGCTTCACAGGGAAATTCTCAGAGTTTACAATGAAAATGACAGCAGAGATATTCTAACAAACCTGCAATTGCCAACGGAATTTTCCGTAAAGTACACTCTTTCTTCGGGCAAAACCATTTACAGAAGCTATGGCTACAGCTTCAGCGATAAGGGCATTGAGCTTCTTTGCAGCCTCGATATGGCAGAGAACGTTAAAAGATCCCGTGCCGAGGGAATGAAAAATCAGATCCTTGACATAAAAACGATTATTGATAATCGTGAGGAATACGACAAGAAATTTGATAAAAACGATCTTTATGCAAAGCTTTCTCCTCAGTGGAGATATTCGGAGGGAGGTCAGGACTATGACGGCTCTTACAGCATAGGCATCAATAAGCTTCCCGAGGATTTTATCGAAAGGCTTGCCGATTGTATGTATTCTGACATTATGGCACTGACTCCCGATGAATACTACACTCCTACGGGTAATATTTACCAGCTTCTGATATTTGACGTAAGAACTGTTTTCATAAAAGACTGCTATAAAAACACCATTTCTTATCTTGCATCCTGCGGCTTTAAGGAGCTTCCCGTCATTACCGAGGAGGGTGTCGGCAGGATAATGCGGGCATATGACAGCCGCAGCGGCGGCTTTGCAATTATCAGCGGTCCTCTTATTGAATACATGACGGGCAGGGATTCATGCACTGTTAATTCTCCCGTCTATAACGGAAATGCAGGCTACTTCAAATACAAAAACGGCTGGATATATTCACAGTGCTTTTCATCGGCATACGAATATTACGATGATATCCACACTCTCTTTGTTCACAGCTATAAAGCGTATAAAACGGACGAAAGCTGTTATACTATTACGGCGGGCGGAAACAGCGCCGTTATCCCCTCCGAGTATAGCGATATTGCGGAAAGAGTATTCATCAGAATGACTGCCGACAAGGCAAATTATATGAATGATCGTGGCTTCTGGTCGTCGCCCTACGAGTATGATAATGCCACAGGTGAGAATTACAGAGGATACTCCGAATATCTCAGAGCCTTCCTTGAATATTACGGCAAGGATAAGATAATTTCTGCGCTAAGCTTCTACTATGACAGCGAAACAGCGGAAAAGACCTATAATGATCTCACAGAATGGTCAAAGACCGATACGGATTTTTACGATCAGTTCGGGGATACCGACAGTGAGGTTACAACAGAAGAACCACTTATGGTCTATACGGAAGCACATGAAATTTATGAGAATTACGATATCGCAGGCTGACGAGGGCAGATAAAAAATTACGGCATGGGTTTGCAGCTATTTTCCGTTCCCGCATTTTTCGGACATTCAACACGCAGGGGGCACAAGCTCTGCGGGAAAGGGAAAGCTATGCTTATGAAAAAGAGATCAGCGGCACTTCTGCCCCTTATTCTCGGTCTTGGCATCATGTTCACAGCCTGCGGAAACAATGCAGATACAGGAGCAAACGGACAGAACGGGCAGAATGATCAGGGCACAGGTTCTTCCGCAAGCCAGAGCAGCTCAAACGGCAGCACAGGCATGAACGGAAACGGTGCAGGCGGCACAAGCCCCGGCAACGGTGAAGGCTCTGTTATCGGTGATAACAATGCAAGAACAGGCGATATTGACGGCGACGGATTTATCGAGGACGTGGTAACAGGCGCAGAAGATATCGTTGGCGGCGCAGTTCGGGGCGCAGAGGATATCATTGACGATATCACCCCCGGCGAGCGTGACAACGCAACTCAGACCACAACTGTGGCAAGATAAAAATATTCCCTCTCCATTTGCTTAAAATCAAGCATTTGGAGAGGGATTTTTTTGTTTATTCGGAGCTTTGGTTTTGGGATTCGGAAGAATTATTATCCGCAGGATCTTCGGGCGGAGCTTCATTTTCCTCGGGAGGAGCTTCTTCGATTATTTCGGGAGCAGCTTCGGTATCGAGACGGCGGTGAACGTCATTCTCAAGGAGCTTGTAAACGGTTGCCGCCATGGGAACGCCCAGTAACATTCCGCCGATACCGCCAAGTCCGCCGCCGACGGTAACAGCGGCAAGCACCCACATTCCGGGGAGTCCCACGGAGGAGCCTACCACCTTGGGATATATCACATTTCCCTCTATCTGCTGGAGTAGCACAAGGAAAATCAGGAACCAGAGTGCCTTTATGGGGTCTGCCACAACTATCATCAGTGCGCCCACCGCTGCGCCCAGATATGCTCCCACAATGGGGATAAGAGCTGTCGCTCCGATAAGCGTGCCGATGGTGGAGGCGTAGGGAATACGAAGAATTGTCATTCCAAGAGCGCAGAGAACGCCAAGAATAACCGCTTCTGTGCATTGTCCCACGATAAAGCTGGAGAAGCATTTATCGGCAGTGGAGCAGAAATATCTGAAACGCCGCTCATTATCGGGCTTCATATAGCTTTTCATAAGCATATCCGCCTGCTCCGCAAGTCTCTCCTTGTTAAAGAGAATGTATATAGCAAATATCAGTCCCACGGTGAAATTAACTATTCCGCCGAAGAATGAGGAGATAACGGTTATAGCCGAGGTCAGCGCTCCGCCCATTCCGTTCTTTGCAAAGTCGATTATGGCGGCGGATATATTCTGCCAGTCAAAGTTTTTAAGATTGATATTTTCCTCAAAAAGCTCCGCTGCCACAGGCAGGCTTTCCTTTGCTTCACTAAGCCATTTCTGCAGCGTTGAAACATATACGGGGAAGGATTCTCCCAGCACTCTGAAAATATTTCCTATCTCTGGGACGATGACCATTACTATAGCAGCAATGGCAAGCAGCACGATAAGCAGGGATAGCACAAGGCAAACGGGACGGCGGGTGACAGTCACAGCTCTTTTCTCCGACCTCGGAAAATAAAGCTTTTCAAGCCGCCGCATGATGATGTTCAGTCCGTAGGCAAGCGCACAGCCTATGATAAGCGGAGCAATAATTTTAAGTACCGCTCCCAGCGCAGCCGTTACCTTGCCGAAATATATTATCAGCAGCACAGCCGCAGTGCCTGCCGCAAGGAAGGGCAGGAAACGCTTGAAGCGTTTTTTATCTCTTTCATTCATATGGATCTATTTCCTTTCTTACAGAAGGGGTGCGATAAGTCTCAGCAGAGCGTCAAACATGGTCCCGCGGTATATCTGTCTGATATTGTCTCTTGTTATCTCGCGGCATTTATCAAAGGTTTTCAGGCAGTCCTCTTTAAGGTCAAGGACAGCCTTGCTGCCATAGAGGAGAGTTCCGCATTCAAAATGCAGGAACAGGCTGCGGTAATCAAGATTTATGGTTCCCACCACGCCTATCTTATCATCGCTCACAAAGCTCTTTGCATGGATAAAGCCGGGGGTATACTCGAATATCCTTACTCCCGCCTTGAGAAGCGGCGTGTAATTTGCCCTTGTCATACGGTAGATTATCTTCTTGTCGGGAATACCGGGGGTGACGATACAGACATCCACTCCCCTTTTTGCAGCAAGGCAAAGTGCGGATTTCATTATATCGTCAAGGATAAGATAGGGAGTGTAGATATAGACATATTTTTCAGCTCGGCTAAGTATCTCGATGTAGACATTCTCGCTCAGTGCTTCGTCATCGAGAGGAGTATCGTAAAAGGGCTGAACGTATCCGTCCGAGGGATATTTCTCCCCGTAGACCGCAGGAGCGTATTTTATGATATCCGCCTTTGTTCCCGTATCCTTGAAGCTGTGCCACAGCTCAAGGAACATCTCTGTAAGATTCATGACAGCGTCTCCTCTGAGCATAACGCCTGTGTCCTTCCAGTGTCCGAAGGGCGCAGTCTCATTGATATATTCATCGGAGATGTTTATGCCGCCGTTAAAGCCTGTGTGTCCGTCAATTACAAGAATTTTTCTGTGATCTCGGTTATTCATCACAAGGGACAGCACGGGTACAACGGGATTGAAGGCAAGGCATTTTATATTGGGGTGAATACTTTCAAGCTCCCTGAAATATTTTGGCGGCAGCAGTGCAACGCAGCCCATATCGTCATAGATAATGCGTATCTCTACTCCATGCTCCGCTCTGTCAACAAGAGCCTCAAGCATTTCGTCCCACATTTTCCCCATGCTGATAATGAAATATTCTATGAAGATAAAATGCTCCGCCTTTTTTATCTCCTTTATCATGTCCTTGAACATAAGCTCGCCCACGGGGTAATATTTCACCTGAGTATTGGTATAAACCGGATATCCGCTGAGATGGTTTATATATCGGCAGACCGAGTAGGCTCTCGGGTCTGTTTCGGAAAGCGCCTCTCCCTTTTCTCCGAAATCCTTGAGCATTGGGATATATTTTTCCTTTGCAGACCTTATTCGTCCATGCATATGCTTGGAGGGCTTTTTGTTTCCCGCAAAGAGGTACAGAAGTCCCCCGAAGATGGACAGTATCATTATCAGGATTATCCAGACTATCTTGTAGGCGGGGTTGTCGTCCTTGCAAATGATGTACAGAACGATAAACAGGCTCAATACCTTGAGGACTGCGCTTATCCATGCCGAAAATGCGGACAGCTTGATTATACACAGGACAAACCACGCTATCTGCAAAATAAGGAACAGTGCGGTTATGAATATCCTGTTTACTATCAGCCTGCGGCAGTTTATTTTTATTTTATCCTTCATTTATTTCTGCTCCTTCAGCTCGTTTATCTTGTCTCTCAGATATGCGGCGTGCTCAAATTCAAGCAGCTTTGCAGCTTCCTTCATCTGGGCTGTGAGCTTTGTTATCAGCTCGTCACGCTCCTTTTTGGAAAGGCGCTTTTCGGAAGTTTTGCCGTTTACCTCCTCCTTGGTGGATATCTCGATAACGTCTCTTACGTCCTTGATAATGGTTTTAGGCACGATTCCATGTTCCTCGTTGTATTTAAGCTGCAGCTCACGGCGGCGGTTTGTTTCGGCAATTGCACGCTCCATTGAGCCTGTTACGCTGTCGGCGTACATGATTACCTTGCCCTCGCTGTTTCGTGCGGCACGTCCGACAGTCTGGATAAGGGAGGATTCGGAGCGCAGGAAGCCCTCCTTGTCGGCGTCAAGTATGGCAACAAGCGATACCTCGGGAATGTCAAGTCCCTCTCGCAGAAGATTTATTCCCACAAGAACATCAAATTCGCCCAGACGAAGATCTCTTATTATCTCCATTCGCTCGATGGTGTCGATATCGTGGTGAAGATACCTGACCCGAACGCCTGCATTTGTGAGAAATGCGGTGAGGTCCTCCGCCATTTTCTTTGTAAGGGTGGTGACAAGGACTCTCTCATTTTTCTCGGCTCTGATATTTATCTGACTGAGCAGGTCCTCGATCTGACCCTCGACGGGCTTGACGATAATTTCGGGGTCAACAAGTCCTGTGGGACGTATCACCTGCTCAACTATCTGAGCAGATTTTTCCCTTTCAATGGGTCCCGGGGTAGCGGAAACATATATTGCCTGATTCAGCTTTGAATCAAATTCATCAAAATTAAGAGGACGGTTGTCATATGCTGAAGGCAAGCGGAAGCCGTAGTCGATAAGAACGGACTTTCTTCCCCTGTCGCCTGCGCTCATTCCCCTAACCTGCGGCAGAGACACATGGCTCTCGTCCACAAAAAGAAGATAATCCTTCGGGAAATGGTCGAGAAGTGTATAGGGAGTGCTGCCCGGCTCTCTGCCCGAAAGTATTCTCGAATAATTCTCGATACCCTTGCAGAAGCCTATTTCCTCAAGCATTTCGATATCGTAAAGAGTTCGCTGTTTCAGTCTCTGCGCCTCAACCAGCTTGCCCTGCTTTTCAAACCATTCAACACGCTCCCCAAGCTCTCTTTCAATTTCCTCAACGGCTGTGTGGATATGCTCTCTCGACACAACATAATGAGAGGCGGGATATATAGCGGTATGGGCAAGGGTTGTTATCACATTTCCCGTGAGAACGTGTATCTCGGAAATGCGGTCGATCTCGTCTCCGAAAAATTCCACCCGTATTGCGTTTTCCGTTGAGCCTGCGGGGAATATCTCAACCACGTCTCCCCTGACGCGGAATTTGTTTCTCACAAAATTCACATCATTGCGCTCATACTGTATCTCAACAAGTCTTTTTAAAAGCTCGTCACGGGATATTTCCATTCCCTTTCTCAGAGATATAACGTTGCTGCGGTATTCCTCGGG
>JAGBFZ010000332.1 GCA_018110855.1 Oscillospiraceae bacterium | reverse complement strand
GTCCTACCTCAACGATCTCTGCGATCTGGGGCTTTTCCTTTGCGTTGCCTGTGAGAATGATACCGCTCTTGGTAGTCTCCTCAGCCTCGGTCATCTTAATTACAACTCTGTCTGCAAGTGGCTTGATTTTCATAACAATTAAACTCCTTCCTATTTTTACCGCCAATAATTAGCAGTCAAACGCTTAATGTGTTAGCACTCTTATTTCTTGAGTGCTAAATATATTTTACCACGTTCACCAAAAAAATCAAGTGTTTTTATTAAAATCACTTCATTTTCGTGATTATGCACAACACAGTCAGCTGTATAACGGCAAAATATATTATATATGTAAACAAAAAGGCATCCGATTCAGCTGAAGCACATCTGAAAAAGCCTTATCGGATACCTTTCCGAGATTTTTCTGATGTCATGGGAGAGATATCTCTCCCATGACGGTGAATTACTGAATTTCCAGTCTCCGTGATGCGGGAACATCGGGCTTTTTCTTGGGAAGCGTCATAATAAGGATACCGTTCTTATAATCGGCGCTGATGTGGTCTGCATCGATTCCCGTAATGTCGAAGCTTCTCTGATATGAGCCCAAGGTGCGTTCGCGGCGGATATACTTGCCGTTCTTGTCCTTTTCGCTGTTATCGGATGAATGTTCGGCTTTCAGGGTGAGACTTGTTCCCGAGATATCAACGGATATATCCTGCTTATCAAAGCCGGGAAGCTCGGATTCCATAATGTACCTGTCGTCCTCCTCGCGGATATCGGTGCGGCAGGCGCTTACATGACGTCCGTCCTTGAAGAAGCCGTTGTCAAAGTCGCCGAAGGGATCAAGGAAACCAAAATTCTTTTCAAAGGGAGTTAAGCCATACATAAAATTACCTTCTTTCAAAATCTTTGGGAGTATAGCCTTTGATTTATTCATTAGCATTGCTCCGAATAATTATTATTTTGTCTGCGGGAGGTTTTATACCACTTCATCTCGGTATCTCCCGTTTACGAGTATTATAATACCCCCCTATTATGATGATACAATAGCAGAATTGTGAAAGAACGATGAAAATTAGCAATCTCTCCATGTGAGTGCTAACACTTACCCGCAGAGAGTGCTAAAAATGTTGAAAAAGCCCTTATTTACGTCATTTGAAGCAAAAAAGCTGCCGCAGCTTTTTTCAAACTGCGGCAGCTTGTAAATTTACCGAATATTTCAGCAGGAACCGTGCTTCACTCTGTCCATGACCTCGGCACGCTTGGCGTCATTGAATCGGTCGAGAGTTCCCACAAGATATCCCGTAATTCTTCTTATACGGTCGAAAGGAACGCTGTCAAAATAGTACTTCAGATCAACATAATCGCCGTCAAGAGCAATGTCAATGCCCACGATCTTTTTTCCGGGGTAGTTCTCCGCACCGTGCCTGATGTATGCGTCAAGCTCCTCCTTGGAGATCTCTCCGCCCGTAACGTTAATGTTCATTTTCATTATCCCCTTACAGCAATATACTTGGCGGCAACAATATTTAGTGCTGCCATTTATAATTATACCACAATATATAGTGTTTTCAAGAGCGAAAAGGTTTAATTAACATTTTATTTACATTTTTCGGCATATTTCGTTTATACAGGGCATTTCAATTGTCACCCAAAATTATTCTCACTAAATTTTTACTTATTTAACAATTTTGGAGCATTATTTTTGTTGACATCATATAATATCATATGATATAATGATATTTTAGTACACTAAATAAACGTTTAATATAGAAAGGATATTTTAATGCTGTTTACAGAACTTGACCTGCCCGAAGAGATACTTCGTGCAGTAAGCGAAATGGGCTTCACCGAAGCTACCGAGATACAATCCAAAGCAATCCCCGTCATGCTCGAGGGACGGGACCTTGTGGGAAAATCAAACACAGGAACGGGAAAGACCGCCGCATTCGGTCTGCCTGCCATCGCAGCCATCGAAAAGGGCGTTAAAAACGTTCAGGCGCTTGTGCTCTGCCCCACCAGAGAGCTTGCCATGCAGGCTTGCGATGAGATAAAGAAATTCGCCGCATATATGCCGTGGGTGCGCCCATGCGCAGTTTATGGCGGTGCAGCCATGGACAGGCAGATATCCGAGCTGAAACGGGGCGCTAATATCGTGATAGGCACTCCGGGACGAGTTATGGATCATATCGGAAGAAAGACCCTCCGCCTTGAAAATCTCCGCACGCTTATCCTTGATGAAGCGGACGAAATGCTCAACATGGGATTCAGAGAGGATATAGAGACAATTTTGCAGTATGTTCCCGAGGAGCGGCAGACGGTGCTTTTCTCCGCCACCATGCCCCCTCCGATCATGACGATAACAAAGCAGTATCAGACCGACCCCGTTGTTATCAAGGTGGAAAGCAAGGCTCGCACCGTTGAGAGCATTGAGCAGAAATATTTCGAGGTTCCCATGGGCAGAAAGACCGACGCTCTGAGAATGCTGCTCATTGCCTATGAGCCTCGCCTTTCAATGGTTTTCTGCAACACCAAGAAAATGGTTGACGAGCTTACTGACACCCTTGTTTCAAAGGGCTTCAAGGCTTCGGGACTTCACGGAGACATGAAGCAGGAAAGCCGCACACAGGTGCTGAACGCATTCAAATCGGGTGCCATAAATGTTCTTATCGCCACCGATGTTGCCGCAAGAGGAATTGATGTGGACGATGTTGACGCAGTTTTCAACTATGATCTTCCTCAGGACAACGAGTATTATATCCACCGTATCGGCAGAACGGGTCGTGCGGGCAAAAGCGGCGCCGCTTATACCATAATCAGCGGCAGAAAGCAGTTTTACGAGCTTCGGGATATCTCGAAATTCATCAAGGCGGATATCCAAAGAGCCGAGCTTCCAACTAAGGATGAGATAGTTAAGCGCAAGGCTGAGCACGTCAGCGAGAAGATAATATCCTGCTGCGAAAGCGGAAAATACGATAAATACCGCACCGAGGTGTCCCGCCTTATGAGCGAGAACGGTCTGACAGCCGAGGATATAGCTGCTGCGCTTCTTGGAATGAAGATATCCAAGGACACAAAGAATATCCCAGAAATTGCCGTTACAGCTCCCCGTGAGACTTCTTCCTCAAGAGGAAAGGGCAAGGGGAAAACTGTCAAGCTGGAGATATCTGCAGGCAGAGCAAACCGTCTTGCACCCAACTTCATTCTGGGCGCACTGGTTGACGCAACGGGAATGCCCGGCAAGAGCTTCGGAAAGATAGACATTTTTGACCGCTTCACCACTGTTGAAGTCCCCGAGGCGGACAAGGAGCATATACTTGACTCCATGACGGGAACAAAAATAAACGGTCAGAAGATAACCATCAAGCCCTACGAGGGACGAACCGAGCGCTTTGAAGATGACAGAAGCCACCGCAGGGGCGGCTCCCGAAAGGGAACAAGCACCCATGGCAAGGGCGGCAGACGAGGCGGCGCAAAGGCAAGGACCTGATATAAACAATACAAAACGGCACTCTCCGAAACTGACGGAGAGTGCCGTTTTTTAACATTATGCAACCGTATCAAACAGACTTCCTGTGGGTTCAGTCTCCTTACCCACGGAAAAATCGGGTTCATTCTTTGCTTTGGTAACAGTGCGGGTCTCGCCGCCTGCAATATAAGGCTTTCCGCACTCGGGACATATGCCGCTTTTGAGTACAACGCTCTGAGAAACTACCTCTCTGCCCTCTCTTGCAGCCTTTGCCTGATTTCTGTAAACGTGCTCCATTTCATGCCCGCGGACAGCTGACGCCACAGCTTCGGGAGCTATCTTGGTGGCAGATTTAAAGGAAACGCCGGGATCATCAGAGCCGTCCTGATATTTCCTGTTCTTGCAGGTCTGACATTCGCCCTTTTCCTCTTTTAGCTTCTCAAGTCTGCCTTCAAGATTGTCTATCCGCCTGTCAAGAGCGGCGATCTTATTTTCCAGAGCCTTTTTATCGGTGATCTTATTGCGGGCAAGCTCATATTCCTCACGCTGCTTTTTCAGATCGGTAAGCTTGCGTTCGATATTTGTGCCTGTGTCCCCTCCCGAGGTAAATCCTCCGAGAGATGCAGTACCTGTTCCTATCGGTGATATTCCCATACGTTTCCCTCCCCTGCGTATATATTTATTTTATTATAGCATATTCCCCGAAGAATTGCAAGGGGATTTTTCACGAATCACAGGCAGGGTTTACAATATAACAAAAGTTTACAATTAAACTGTATCAATCGCACTTTAAAACAGCTGCAGCATATTTACGGGTGAAACTAAATATAATTTCATATAGATTCTCAGTTAGGAAGTGAATTATCACATGAATGTGCTGTGCATTTCGGAAAAGCAGATTGCCCGTGACGCTGTGAAAATGACCCTGCTGAGCCTTGCCATGCAGACGGCGGCAATGGTTTTCAACGCCATGCTTTCGGACAAGGCAGGCACAGCCGCTGTGGGGCTGATGTCGCTGATATTCTCCCTTTTCAGCTTTATCATGGTGCTTGCAAACGGAAATATCCTCACCTCCACAAGCCGATTCGTTTCCGAGGCAAGGGGGGCGGGACACAGGAATTTTTCAAGGGTCATGAGATACTC
>JAGBFZ010000331.1 GCA_018110855.1 Oscillospiraceae bacterium | reverse complement strand
CGGAAATGCTGTCGCATTTCCTCACCCCTGCTCCGTTTTTTTGGTATAAAAGGAGATTTCGCCGTCTGCGGACGGCGACAAGGTGGGGGCTTGTTTGCAAGACCAATGCCCCTTGACCCCCGCCACCTTTGAAAAGGTGGACGAAACTTTTAGAGTGACATTATTTGTGCAGATTTTTTCATCTATGGACTTTTTCAACAAGCTGAGCGGGTGCCGCCCCTTTTTCGGGACAGCACCCGCAAATTGCCTTGCTTCTATTCGTACGCTTCCCGTCCCGCAGAACGGGCAAGACCTCCGACAGCATCTATAAGAAGATCAACCTGATAGGAAGTGTTGAAAACGGATGGCGAAAACCTGACGCCGCCCTCGGGAAGAGTTCCCGCTGACCTGTGAGCAAGTCCCGAGCAGTGATATCCCCCCCGCAGAGCAAACCCTCTGTCGTTAAGAAACGCTGCCGTCTCCTCGGGGGATGAGCCTTCAACGTTAAAAAGCACGATGGGCAGATAGCTGCACCGCTCACGCCTGTATATCCTTACCCCGTTTTCATGCTCAAGACCGTTTATAAATCTGCGGCATAAGGCAGTCTCATGATCGTGTATCCTCTCAGCGCCTACCCGCTTGATGAAGTCTATCCCTGCGCCGACGGAAACTATACCTACGGTGTTCAGTGTGCCGCTTTCAAGCTCCTCGGGAAGAAACGGAGTCTGCTCCGACTCAAGAGAGGTGCTGCCCGTTCCGCCCTCAAGAATGTGATAAATGGGGTATTTCCCGTCGGTAATGAGCAGTCCCGTTCCGGAGATGCCCCAAAGCCCCTTGTGACCCGGCATACAGAGAATGTTGATATTATCTCTCTTCATGTCTATCGGGATAACTCCGCAGACCTGCGCTCCGTCCCCCACAAAGCAGATGCCTTTTCTGCGGCACAGTGCGCCTATCCGCTCGTAGGGAAGTATCTGACCCGTTACATTGCTGCCTAAGGTGCAGACAATTGCCCTCGTTGCGGGAGTTATGAGGCTCTCGAAATTATGCACAGTTACGCTGTCGTCTGCGCTCACCTCGGCTATGCTGTAGGTAAGCCCTCTTTTTGTCAGCTCGTAAACGGGACGGAAAACGGAATTGTGCTCAAGAGAGGATATTATTACATGAAACGCTTTTCCCTCCCGCAGCTCCCGTTCCGCAAGTCCCTTTATCGCCATATTAAGGCTCTCGGTGCAGTTGGCGGTGAATATCACGTTTTCGGGCGGTGCTCCGAACATTTCCCCTGCCTTTTCTCTGACGGAATATACCGCCTGAGATGCCCTCATGGACATATCATGTCC
This sequence comes from Oscillospiraceae bacterium, assembly GCA_018110855.1. Lineage (GTDB taxonomy): Bacteria > Bacillota > Clostridia > Oscillospirales > Ruminococcaceae > Huintestinicola. Next base: position 5,712 of record JAGBFZ010000331.1, on the reverse strand, counting down.
GCTGCGTCCGGGATTTCCGCCGTATCTTACGACAGCCTCGGCAGCCGCCCTGCGGACGCTTTCGGGCTTTGGATAGGATGTGGCTGCGCTGTCGAAATATATCACATAGAATCATTCCCTCCGTAACGGTATTTCAGCCTGTCATTTGTCAACGCTGCTGATGGATCTATATGAAATGCCGTTGTCCTCCATGATCTTGACGAGTCTGTCGGAGCGGCCCTCAACAGTCACGCTGTAGCCGCAGCCTCGGAAAAGTGTGCCCGGGGTTCGTCTGACTTCGGCTTTCAGACCGTATTTCTCAAAAACTGACTTCGCCTTATTGGCATATGTCACCGAAGCAAAAGCAATGATGTGCTTACTCATGCAGATCACCCTTTCAATAAGCGGCATTACCGCCGCCTTGATTATTATATTCCATGGAGGAAAATATTGTTACAAAAAAGCAGACCGTATCAAAAGCGATACAGCCTGCCGAAAAAATTATTCCACATCAAATTCCGCTCTGAATGTGCAGCCGTCATAAAATCTCTCATCGGTAACAATTACCTTGCTTATCCTGTAATGCCCCGCAGGCAGACTGCCGTAAAGCCATTCCCAGTCAATATCTATTCGTGTTTCCTTATCTTTTCCGATAGCCGTTCCGACAAGCGTCCATCCATAGCTTTCTACGACCGTATCGCAAAGCTCCCAGCCATTATCAGTTCTGCGCTGCAGATAGAAATCCGGGTTTGCGCTAAGCTCGGAAAAGCCATTCCCTCCCGACTGCTTATAGACAAGGGTAAGCCCTGTGGGAGTGATATTCTCCGCCGAAACAGACAGCCCGAGATCAATATCCCGCTCATAGGGGATATCCGCCTCTCTGAACACATACCATGTTTCCTTGATCTGCACATCTACTGTCAGCGGCTCTTCGCTGTGCTGCCACCCCTGAGAGCCGTTGAAATTAGCCTGACCGTTTTTTCGGGGAAGCTCATTTTCGGGAATGACCTCGGAAAATGTCCCGTCAAGCATGCCGCATCGGGGAACATTATTTATTATCCCTGTATTTTCGTACAGCAGACCGTTCAGCATTATGTATTGCTTTGACTCCGTATTTTCCTCCGCATCTGAAATGATTTCCGTTTCAGACGCTTCGGCTGAGCTTATAGCCGCCAAAGTGCTTTCCATTGGCTCGGAAGCTGTTTTTCCGCAGGCGGATAATAAAAATATCACAGACAATAATAAGACAGCTCTCTTTTTCATATCCATCACCCTTTCAATAATTATACGATTTAATACTAATAACCAATTAACCTATGGACAAAATACGGCGGCTATAATACGCCCACTCTGCGTCAAACTCCCTTGCCGGGCGACAGCCCGCCTGCGGTCGTTTTCCTTGATTGGACGTATTCTATCCACCGTCTTTATCCATAGAACAATTGGTTATTAGTATAAAAAGCCGTATTGTTTCATATTTTCCGCAAAAATCACAAAGAGAACGCCCGCAGACGTTCTCTTTGCAGCTGTTTTATCCGCTGAACGCAAGCCGACCTTACTGGCAGCCGCCCTTGCAGACAAAGGACATACAATCGGTACACTCGGGTACAGTGGGGTTAGCCTCGTGTGTGCCTACCTTAATGGTCTCGAGAGAGCAGTAATGCTCGTTTGTGAGATTGTACTTGCAGCTTGAAACATCGCACTTGATAGAAGAATTCTTGGTCATTTCCATGTCCTCCGAAAATATATACTATCGCCCGAAGTGCGTAAACCTGTTCTTTTAACAACGAGACTTATGCACATCGGCGTAATAATATTATTTGACGGTGTTCTTTTCTGATACATGGAAATTTTTTTATTTGAAATAAGGCATGAGCATCAGAGTTGACCTGCCCTCAAAGTCTCTGATATATATCACAAAATACTGCTCGCCGTCAGCCTTGGAGATACCATACATACTGACATCCCCGTCCTCATTCCTGCTGCTGTTTTCAAATATCGCCCCTATGCTTTCAATATCCTGCGAAACGGGTATGCCCGCAAGGGAAGCGTCACAGAAAATATCCTCCCTGCCGTATATTGTCCAGACATACATCTGCCCTTCGTCCATTGGCTGCCCTTCTTTTCTGAAGCTCTGGACTATTCCGAAATAGCGGCCCTTATACAGGAGAAGGTAGGTGTCGCTCACATATCCTTCCGCTGCTTCGTCCGATTCGTCATAAGGCTCTGTTTCATAATAAGCAAGACCGATATCTCCGCCAATTTCCGATATTTTAATATTGGCAGGGCAGGAAAAATCTCCTATAACAATGCCGTTTTCGGCAAAAGCGGCATTGATGTCAAATTCTCTCGGCTCTCCCGAGACAGGAGCAAGCTCCGAAAATCCATTGAAATCGTCATAGGGAGCATATGCGCACAAGGACTTGTTATTCTCAAGCTGTGCGCAGTCAAGGGAAAACAGCATTGTGCTGTTTACAGAGCTGATAAACAGGGCAAAATCCCCGTTGTCCGCAATATATGCATAATCGGGAACACTTTCGGAAGCCAAAGGCTCCGAGGAGGACGGCTCTCCGAAAATATCCCGGAGACTGCTGCCGCAGACATCCGCTTCGCCTACGCTCCATTTACAGTCTGATGAGGAAAGCAGCGCTCCCACGATAACGCTCTGTGATTCCTCGGCTCTTTTTTCTCTTATGATGTAAACAATAGCAAGCTTTTCGCCGTTGTATAAAAGATCTCCTTCAAAAAAGCTGAAATCATGGGATTCAAGGGGGACCTCCGAAACGGGTTCTGCCGAAAAGCCCTCGGGAAGATCGCAGAGCATAACAGGAAGTGCGATACGGCTGTTATTTATTCTGATATCATGAATGGCTTCCGTCAGCTTCTGACTGTTCTCACGGGACATTTCCGAAGCGCTGCCGTCAAGCCTTTTGCCTAAAACCTCACCGACCACATCTCCGCTGAAATTATCCGATACTTTTAAGTAGAGGGCATATGGTGAATGAACCCTTTCCAATGAGCAGGCGGAAAGGCTCAATATCATGGTGATAACACAAAATATCGGGAAAATTCGCATTTTTTTCATATTGTTATTCTCCTTGAAATATGTGACAAAATTCTAAATATTTATCAGTATATCATATTTTTTCAGATAATGTCAAGACAAGGGCAAATCCGTCTGTCCAATTGTGCAAATCAGAGAAAATTCAGAGGAAAATTCTGCAAATATTGACAAAAAACAAGCCGTATGATATCATTAATACAGAAATAGAAATTAACTGAAACCACAGAATTAGGAAGGGGAGCAGCATATGAACAGTATAGACTATGTAATCGAATACGAATTTGCCGCTATTGCTCTTCTCATTGTACTGATAGGTCTGTACACTGTCAGGGGCAAATTCCGCACAACTGCAAATGCGGCGTTCTCTGTAATGATGGGAACCACTCTTGCTTCGGCTGTGCTCCATTCCTTCACCACCTCAATGCTGGGTCATGCGGAGGATTTTCCCCTTTGGCTCAACTATGCCGTAAATATCGCCTATCTCTTTGTTTATGAGGGGCTTGCGCCGATATCTCTGTTTTACGTTTCCGAAATAACACGTCACGGCAGCAGGCGCAGCGCAGACAGAATAATTGTGGTGTCTGCACTCATTGCCGAGGCAGCCATGCTTTTCACCACGCCTTTTACAAAGCTTATCATTTATTTTGATGATAAAATGAACTATCTGCATGGTCCATTGTTTAATGTTATACCCGGGATAGCTCTGTTCATACTCATCTATGAGGTCATTTTGTTTGTACGCTTCAGGCAAAGGCTCAAGCCTGTGCAGAGTGCCTCAATGGTGGTATTTACGAGTCTTACCTTCTTTGCAACGCTTATTCAGCTGGTATTTCCCGATCAGATCGTCGGAAATTACATGGTCGCTCTTTCCCTGCTCATGTTCTATATCTCCATCGAGAATCCTGCGGATTATATCGACAGCATTACAGGCTGCGCAAATGCAGAGGCGTTCTTTATATCAGCAGAATCCTACCTGAACAGAAGAAAAAGCTTCTCTGCCGCAGCATTCTGCCCGCAGGGACTTGAATATATCACCGAATATCTTGGGGCAAAGGAAAGCGGAATAATCTGCGCCGAGATCGCTCAGCAGCTTAAGAGGCAGCTTAAAAAAAGCGAGATCTTTTATCTCGGGAACTGGGAATTTGTGATTCTCTCCGAAAAGGCGGAAACCTCGGAGCTTGCAGAGGTGCTCAGGAATTTTTTTAAAGAGCCTGTCAGCTTAATGGGCATTGAAGCGGCGGTAACGCCATACATATGCACCTTGAAATACCCCGGCTTTACGGGATCTGTAAAGGACATACGGGACGCTATCGACTATACCCTTAAATCAATGAAGGGTGGAAAGGAGACCCTTGCCAAGGTAACGCCAAAGGCAATTGAAGCAAAGCAAAGAGAGCTTAAGGTCCTTGCTGCCATCAGGCAGGCTATAAAGGATCAATCCTTCCAGATGTATTATCAGCCGCTTTATGATGTTAAAACAGGCAGATTTACCAGCGCTGAGGCGCTTATCCGAATGATAGACAATGAGCTGGGATTTGTAAGTCCCGGTGAATTTATCCCCCTTGCTGAGGCAAACGGACTGATAACCGACATAGGCGAGCTTTCATTCAGGGAGGTATGCCGCTTCTTAAAAAGCGGCAAGGCGCAGCAGTATGGTCTCAAGTACATTGAGGTCAATCTATCCGTGCTTCAGTGCGCACAGGAAAAGCTGGGCTCCCAGCTTATCGGTATTATGGAGGAGTTCGGGATCGCTCCCGAGCAGATAAACTTCGAGATAACCGAAACTGCAGGGCTTGCCAACTATGATATGCTTCTTCGCAACATGAACAGGCTTATTTCATGGGGTGTGACCTTCTCCATGGACGATTACGGAACAGGCTTTTCTACGGCGAATTATCTTATCTCCCTTCCCATGGAGATAGTTAAGATCGACAAGAGCATTCTCTGGCCCGCTATGGAAAGCGAGGAGGCATTTATAATCCTCCGTCACACGGTGGAAATGCTCCGCTCACTTAACAAGAAGATCGTGGTAGAGGGCGTTGAGACTGCCGAGATGGTGAAGCTGCTTTCGGATATCGGCTGCGATTATCTCCAGGGATATTACTACTCCAAGCCCGTTCCTGCCGATGATTTTGTAATGTTCCTTGCAAGGAATGCAGCAAATAAGCAATAATATAACTGAATAAATGCAAAAAATCCTGAGAAGACCCTTTTCTTCTCAGGATTTTTTTGCGGGTGACGACCCTCTGAAAGAGGGTCAGATCCGCGGCGCTCTCGTTGGAAAGTTTTGTATGAAACATCTCATTTGTGGCTCGGTACCGTTCAAACGCACAAATCCCCACTCCAGACCCTCAAAGCATGGACAGATGCCCCATAACAGAAAGCGGGAAACCGCAAATGAGGGGAAATAGGCGAAGGAATTGGAACAAAACCAATTTACATTAAGCAAGAAAAGCAAACCCTATCTATATGTAAAAATGCGGAAAGGGGGAGAGGGTAGGGAAAGAGCGTGCAGAGGGAAAACCATAGGAGAGGGGGAAGTCCGCATTTTTGTTGGGTTTATTTCTTCCCCCTCTCCTATGGTTTTCCCTTTGCATACTATTGAGGGAAATCAAGCAAAGTCAAATTTCACCAAACTAAACATACAATTCCGACAAACATATCCCGAT
>JAGBFZ010000330.1 GCA_018110855.1 Oscillospiraceae bacterium | reverse complement strand
TCTCAGCCCTCTGTACCCGAGATACCCGGCAAAAAGTTCATCGGCTGGGACGGCGATTTCAACAACATTACCGAAGAGACTAACATCACCGCAATTTTTGAGGACGATAACTCCTCCTCAGAGTCCCAGACCTCTGCCCCCGATTATGAGAATCCCTTTGATAATCCCACTGCTTCGGATACGACCGTTCAGACCTTCACCGTTACCGTTGTGATAAACGGTCAGAGCACCACTCAGTCTGTTCCCTATGGCGGAAGCGCAGTTCTCCCCAATGTGGCTGTTCCCGGCTTCTCATTCTTAGGCTGGGAGGGCAACGGTTCTTATATCACCACAGACACCACCATTACGGCTATTCTGGTTCCCGATCCTACCTATAACGGTGATACCACAGTTACCACCACAGTAACATCAAGCTCATTTGTTGATGTTACCCTTTGATTTAAACTTCCCCAATGACCGTTCCTTTCGGAGCGGTCATTGATACTTTTTACCGAAAAAGGAACATTTTGAAATGAACAATCTTGTTTTCAGTCTTAATGCCACAATGCCCGTTTTCCTCGTTATCCTTGCAGGATATATCTTCAACCGCATGGGAATGTTCAAGGAGGGCTTCGTTCCCTCCTGCAACAAATTCATTTTCAATGTATGCCTTCCCATAATGGTCTTTGCCGATCTGGCAAAGGAGAATATCGTTACTTCATTTAACGGCAGCCTTGTTATCTACAGCGCAGTTATAACCATTATCGCCTTTGCAGTCATATGGATATGCGCAAGGCTTTTTATAAAGGACAGATCAATAATCGGTGCCTTTGTGCAGGCTTCCTACAGAAGCTCTGTTGCGGTAATGGGCTTTGCTTTCATGCAGAATATCTACGGCAGCACAGGGCTTATCCCCATGATAATCATCGGCTGCGTGCCGCTTTATAATATCTGCGCCGTTACCGTTCTCACCTTTGAAGCCGAGGATTCCCGAAATGACCCCGACGAGAAAAACAAGCTGAAAAAGGCTGCCATAGGGATAATCACCAATCCCATCATACTTGGCATAATAGCAGGCTGTATCGGCTCCCTGCTGAACGTTTACAGCTATATCCCGCCCATTATAGATAAAACACTGAACAGTCTTTCAGCGATCGCAACGCCTCTTTCTCTTATCGTTATCGGTGCCTCCTTTGAGGGCAGAAAGGCAATTGCAAAGCTGAAGCCCACCGCTGTATGCTGCGCCGTCAAGCTTATCGCAATGCCCCTTGTGTTCCTTACAGCTGCAATTTTGATGGGATTCAGGGACGAAGCTCTGCTCGCCCTTGTAATAATGCTGGGCTCCCCCACGACCCCTTCCTGCTATATCATGGCTAAGAATATGAAAAATGACGGCGTGCTTACCTCAAGCGTAATAGCCGCCACCACCCTGCTCTCCTCGGTAACGCTGACCTTCTGGATATTTATTGTGAAATTCATGGGATATATTTCCTGAAATATTAAATTTAACAACAATCGGTTACAGCTTCGTCTTTTCTCTTGATTCAGTCCTGAATATCTGCTATAATCTGATTATAGCAAAAATGCCCATTTCAGAGAAAGGCGGAATGATACATGATTAATAGAAAAGCGATAAAGCTCATATCTCTCGCTGCTGCCGCAATGATAACGATCGGCGCTGTACCCTCGGTATCAGCCGCAGAATATGGCTGGCAGGAAGCAAACGGCAAAAAGAAATATTTCATGGAAAATGATGAATATGCCAAAGGAATATATGTAATTGACGGAATAGCATATAAATTTGACAACGACGGCAATTATATCGGGATATATACAGGTCTGTGCAAAAGCAGTCAGACCATGCATTTTTATGACAACGGCATTCTTTACAGAGACGGCTGGCTGAAAACAGGAGGAAACACCTATTATTTCTATCCTGACGGCTCTGCCGCTGTGGGTATCACCGAAATCGACGGAAAGACATATTATTTCACATCAAGCGGTGCGCTGAAAAAGGAAACTGCCTCATTTTCCGTTTCCGCAGACAAATCGTCTGTTGTTACGGGAAAGCGCGAAAGCATTCGCTTTACAGTTTCAACGGATAATATCAACGCCGAAGCAATACTCGGAAATATTTACGAGCTTCACCGCTTCAAGGACGGAAAATGGTACAAGGTGAAGCCCGACAGCAGCTTCAGCGTTCCCGAGATAGCCTACACTCTCGGGAAGAGCAGTCAGTACGGCACAAGCACCTCCTCTGTAACTCTGAGCTTTACCCCCGAGGATTATAAGCTCGGCTTGGAAACGGGGCTTTACCGCGTTAAGATACCCCTTTACTCAGACGGAAAGTCTGTAACAAAATACTGCGAATTCAATGTGGTTGAGGGCGTGGAGGTAAGCACGCCCCAAAGCGAATATTATCTTTCAGATACATCGGAAATAGGCTTTACCGTAAAGGTAAACAAGCCCTCGGAAATTTACAGCCCCGATTCTGTCATGCTATATTATAAAAATGAGCAGAACGGAGAATGGGAAAAGGTCAGTCCGAAGAAAAACAACAATATATCCTCATATCAGGCTTCGGCGGGCAGTACCGTTCAGACAAAGCTTGATCTCGGCAGATATAACGTTACCGCTCTGAAAACGGGAAAATACCGTGCAGTGGTGGGAACAGGGCTTTCCTGTGACTTTAAGCTGACCGCACCCTTTGAATGTTCAGCTGTGCAGTTTGAAACAAAAAGCCCTCGTTTAAAGCAGATCACCATTACAGTGATAAACGATACCGACAGACCCGTCCGGCTTGAAAATTACGGTGCCCTTTACCGTCTTGAAGGTAAAAAATGGAAAAAGCTCGGGCTTAAAAAGGGCAAAAAGCTTGAAACTGAGCTTTCTGTTCCCGCAATGACAAAATGGGACAAGAGCTTTTATCTGAGCGATCATTACAACCTTTCAGACCTTAAAAAAGGAAAATACTCTATTCAGCTCAAGGACAGCAGCGGATTTGTAAAATATGCTTATTTTGATTTAAAATAATAAAAAATGGATGTACCTTTCCATTTCGGGAAAGGCACAGCCATAATCATATTTATTGTCATACTAATAACC
>JAGBFZ010000329.1 GCA_018110855.1 Oscillospiraceae bacterium | reverse complement strand
TGCCGCAGAAGGGGTCGCAGAAAACAGTGTCACGTCTGACCTGAGCAAGGTCGATAATACCTGCTGCAAGGGTCTCCTTGATGGGTGCGGCATTGGAATTTCTGCGGTAGCCTCTCTTATGAAGTCCTGCTCCCGAGGTGTCAAGGTAGATGGAGGCTTTGTCCTTTAATATGTTGAACTGGATCTGATGAACAGCTCCCGTTTCCTCAAAATAGCTTACATGATATACGCTTTCAAGCCGCTTGACCGCCGCTTTTTTGATAATGGACTGACAGGCGGGAATGCTTGAGAGCTGGGAGCTGATGCTGTGTCCCTTAACGGGAAATGCGTCATTTTTGCTTATGAACCGCTCAAGGGGTAATGCCCTCACACCCTCGAACAGCTTGTCAAAGGTGTCCGCTTCAAACTCGCCTAAAAGTATCTGAACTCTTTCAGCGGTGGCAAGGCAGAGATTTGCCCGGGCGATCATATTTTCATCGCCTTCAAAGGTCACACGTCCGTCAGAAACGGAAATATTCTCTCCGCCGATCTTTCTTACCTCAAAATTCAGGACGCTTTCAAGTCCGAAATGACAGGGACAGCTCAGTTTTATCTTATTCATAAATTCATTCCTTAAAATCAGTTTCCGCCGAGCAGCTCGTTTGTCAGCTCGTCAACGTTGATAGCGTCGGGGGAAATTGTTGTAATAGCAGGTGCTGTGACCTCGGGAACTGTGGGAGTCGAATTGCCGCTGCATTTTGTGCAGATGGGAGGAATATTGGTAGACTTGTAATATCCTATGCCGCCTGTGGGGCACGAGCCGCTGGCAATAAGCCCCGTGTTGGTGCAGTAGTAAAGCTCCTGAACAGTGTCACACTCGGGGAAATCTGTTTTTGTGCCTGCATCGGCAATATCTCCGAAGATGTTTTTCCAGAGCTGTGCCGAGCCGTAATATGTTCCCGATTTAACTGTTCGGTTGTCGTCATAGCCGTACCATACACCTGCAACATAATCGGGAGTGCAGCCGACAAAAAGGGTGTCACGCCAGTCCTGAGTGGTACCTGTTTTGCCCACAACGGGAACATTGCTGAGCTTAGCGGCACGTCCAGTACCGTTGGGACCTTCAATAACAGTCTGCATAAGCTTGTTCATAACGTAAGCGGATTCCTCGCTGATGGACTGAATGGGGGTATACTGATGCTGAAGAATTATCTCTCCCGAGGGGTCGAGCACATGGGTGTAGGAGGTGGGAGCGAAAAATTTTCCACCGTTTCCGAAGGGCTGATAAGCAGCTACCAGCTCTCTGAGATAAAGACCCTCTGTGAGAGCGCCCACAGACATAGGGGAGAGGTTTGCATCGTAAGCAGTGAGGGTGGATATCTGATATTTGTTCATAACAAACTCAAATACATTTGCAGGACCTGCACCCTCAACAAGACGAGCGGAGGCAGTATTCAGAGAGCGCTGGAGAGCCTGGAAGGTAAAGTATGAGCGTCCGCTCCAGACATTGTCTGCACTGGTTGAGCTGTAGTTTGTGGGCCATTTTCTTGTCTGACCGGGATTATTCTCATCCGGTATCTCAATGGGCAAGTCCTGAATTATCGTAGACCATGTTATAAGGTTATTCTCGATCGAATAGGAATAGCCTGCAAGGGGCTTGAAGCATGAACCTGCCTGTCTTTTTGCCATAGTCGCACGGTTGAAGATGTTGGAGCCTGCCTTTTCACCGATACCGCCCGCAACTGCAAGAACATTTCCTGTGTAGTCAAGCACGATAAATGCCGACTGAGGAGGGTCGCTCAGCACGCTGTCGGAGAATGTGGTGTAATCACGGTATTTCTCCTCGATCTTCTCCTGCATTTCAATGTCAATGGGCGTGTGGATGGTATATCCGCCGTTGTAGAGCATATCGCTGGCTTCATCAAATTCAACGCCGTAAAGGTCCATAAGGTCAAGAGTGACGTCTCTGATGACCATGTCAACATACCAGTTCTGGATCTCGTT